>NZ_JAATOS010001002.1:0-510 GCF_011806505.1 Salipiger sp. HF18
TCCACCTTTTCCCGACCCTGCCGGCGGAAGTACCGCTTACGCCGACCCGCGATGGCGCACTCGCCCATAAGGCGAAGGTTGATGTCGCGGGGCCCAGCTTTCACGCTCCGAGGCCGCAGTTCCGGCCCATCGTGCGTTGCCAGTGTCCAAGCGACTGGCGGTCATGAAAGTTCTCGCGTATATTCCCAGCATTGCTCTACTCCGGCGGTCTGTTTTATCACCGCTCATTTTGACCAAGCGACTTGTTCACGCGAGTCAGTAATTTTAATTATATGTAAGACGAGGTTACATTGGACTGGTCTACCCTGCCCCCACTTTCGGCGCTTAGAGCCTTTTCCGCCTACGCTGATCGTAAGTCCGTCACCGACGCAGGCCGCGCACTGAACGTCAGCCACGCCGCAATAAGCCAGCAGATCCGCAACCTCGAAACCCATCTGGGTGTCAGTCTGCTTGACCGTACCGGACGCCGGATGCGTCTCACCACCGAGGGCGAGCGCCTCGCGGGGGCCC
>NZ_JAATOS010001003.1:0-505 GCF_011806505.1 Salipiger sp. HF18
CGGCGGGCTGCTCGGAGCCGCCCTCGACCGGCTGCTTGGGCTCGCCCGCGGGCGTCACCGGCGCCTCGCGCTTGTCGATGCCGGTGTCGTCGGCGCTGGCCCCGTCCGAGAGCTTGGGCGCGTGGGTGTCGGGCACCGCGTCGCCGTCCTCGTCCGAGCGGTCGCGCCACGGCGTGCGCAGCGGCACTTCGCTGCCGTCGATGCGCTTGACCGTGTCGCCGATGTCGGTGGCGAGCGCCACCGAGGCATTGTACTGCGCGCGACCGTCGACATGGGCGGTCAGCACCACCGGGCCGCCGAGCGGCTCGGAGCCGTAGCGGCCGTTCTGCGGCCCCGGCACCGGCACCTTGCCGGCGGCGAGTTCGTCGAGGATCTCGCCGAGGCGCTCGGCGGTCAGGTCCTCGTAATAGTCCTTGCCGATCTGGGCCATGGGCGCGTTGGCGCAGGAGCCAAGGCATTCCACCTCTTCCCACGAAAACTTGCCGTCGGGCGAGACCACATGGGC
>NZ_JAATOS010001004.1:0-505 GCF_011806505.1 Salipiger sp. HF18
CTTGTGGGTGTAGATCTCGGAGGGCGCCGTAGCATTCAAAAACACGTGGGGGCCACGCAGAACGGTGAATTTCTCGATCTTGTTCGGCAGCGGGATCGGGCCGCGCACCTGCGCGCCGGTCCGCTTGGCGGTGTTCACGATCTCCTGCGTCGATGCATCGAGGACGCGGTAATCGAACGCCTTGAGCCGGATGCGAATGTTCTGGCTTTGCATGTTCGGTCTGCCTTTTCATAGGCGTGAGAGTTGAGAGGAGGAACCAGGACCACCCTGTTCCCTCTTCGAACCCGGTCGGAAAGGATTTGCACCCCTTCCATAAATCGGTGGGTGCCGAAGCACCCACCTTTGGAAATCCGTGCAGTCGCGCCCTCTAAAGCGGGCGCCCCTGCGAGTCAAGAGCTCACAGCGCCTGACCGGAAATGTTCTGGGCTGGCCGGTCGCCCGAGGGAAACCGGCCGGGTCCGATCCCGCTTACGCGAGGATCTTGGAGACGACGCCCGAACCGACG
>NZ_JAATOS010001005.1:0-505 GCF_011806505.1 Salipiger sp. HF18
GATGACGCACCTGCCGACGCGGCGGGCCCGCTGTCCGCCACCGCCGGTTCGGACCGCAGGGCTTCCGTGGACGCGGTCTTCGACTCGGTCTCGGTCGGCACCACCTTCAAGAAGGAGCTCGAGAAGGCAGGGGTGATCTTCTGCTCGATCTCCGAGGCGATCCGCGAGCACCCGGAGCTGGTGAAGAAATACCTCGGCTCGGTGGTTCCGGTGTCGGACAACTTCTACGCGACGCTCAACAGCGCCGTGTTCTCGGACGGCTCCTTCGTCTACGTGCCGCCCGGGGTCCGCTGCCCGATGGAGCTTTCGACCTACTTCCGCATCAACGCCGAGAACACCGGCCAGTTCGAGCGCACGCTGATCATCGCCGACAAGGGCTCGTACGTGAGCTACCTCGAGGGCTGCACCGCGCCCAAGCGTGACACCGCGCAGCTGCACGCGGCCGTGGAAGGGATCGGCGTCGAGGAAGACGTCGAGGTGAAATCCTCCCCGGTGCAGAACTGGT
>NZ_JAATOS010001006.1:0-502 GCF_011806505.1 Salipiger sp. HF18
GCACCGAAGCCGCTGCCCGAGGGCAGCCTCGACGGCGCCACCGGTGACGCGGAGCGCGGGCAGCTGGTGTTCACCGCGGCGGGCTGCGCCTCGTGCCACCATGCGCCCGACGCCGAGGGCGAGGCCAGGCTCGTGCTGACCGGCGGCCAGCGTTTCGCCTCGGCCTTCGGCACGTTCCTCGCGCCCAACATCTCGCCCGCCCCCGCGCAGGGCATCGGCGACTGGTCACTGGACGACTTCGCCAGCGCCGTGAAACGGGGCGTATCGCCGGAGGGGCAGCACCTCTACCCGGCCTTCCCCTACACCGCCTATGCCCGCATGGAGGACGGCGATCTCGTCGATCTCTGGGCCTACATGCAGACCCTGCCCGCCTCGGACACTCCGAGCCAGCCCCACGAGGTCGGCTTCCCGTTCAACATCCGCCGTGGCGTCGGCGCCTGGAAGATGCTCTACGCCTCGCCCGACTGGGTGATGACCGAAGCCGAGTCGCCGCAGCTTGAAC
>NZ_JAATOS010001007.1:0-502 GCF_011806505.1 Salipiger sp. HF18
TCGGCTACATGGTCTCGGACGTGATCGACACCAGCCGGGCCCGGCTCGACGCGGCGGCCCCCGAGAGCGCCGAGGCGATCCGCCATCTCGGGCGGCCGGTCATCGCGTTTTCCGACGACATGTGGATCAAGCTGAAGGAGATCCGCCAGTTCCTCTTCACCCGCATGTACCGCGCGCCCTCGGTGATGGAGATCCGCACCAAGGTGACGCAGGTGGTGACCGACCTGTTCCCGATCTACATGCAGGACCCCTCGCTGCTGCCGCAGCGCTGGCGGCAGGAGATTGAGGCGGTCGAGGACGAGGCGCAGCTGGCGCGGCTGGTCTGCGACTACATCGCCGGCATGACCGACCGCTTCGCGCTGCAATCCCACGCCAGGCTGATGGGCGTCGATATCCTGCACGACGTGCACTGACGCGCCGGCCCGCTTTGGCCCCGCGATGCCCCATGATGCCCCGGTGCGCTGCATCGGGGCTGGACAGGGCGCCTCCGAGTGACATTTCC
>NZ_JAATOS010000101.1:0-12120 GCF_011806505.1 Salipiger sp. HF18
CGACGATCTGCACCTGTACCGTCATGTCGAGCGCCGAGGTCGGCTCGTCGAGCACCACCAGCCGGGGCCGCAGCACCATGGCACGCGCGATGGCGATGCGCTGGCGCTGGCCGCCCGAGAACTCGTGCGGGTAGCGGTGCTTGGTGGCGGGGTCGAGCCCGACCTCGCGCATCACCTCTTCCACCGCCGCGGCGGCGGGCTTGCCGTCGGGCGAGCCGTGCACCCCCAGCCCCTCGGCGATTATCTGTTCGCAGGTCATCCGGGGCGAGAGCGACCCGAATGGGTCCTGGAAGACGATCTGCATCTCCGAGCGCAGCCGCCGCAGCTGCCGCGTCGACCAGCCGCGCACGTCCTGCCCGCGATAGGTGATGCCGCCCTCGGAGTGGATCAGCCGCATGACCGCAAGCGCCAGCGTCGTCTTGCCAGAGCCGGATTCGCCCACGATGCCCACGGTCTCGCCGGCGCGGACGGCGAAGCTCGCGTCGTTCACCGCCTTCACGTAGCCGACGGTCTTCTTGAGAAAGCCCTTGTGGATCGGGAACCAGATCTTGAGGTTGTCGGCCCGCGCGATCTCTTCGGCGCCAGGCTGGACCGGGTCGGGGCGTCCGGTGCTTTCGGCCGAGATCAGCATCCTCGTGTAGGGGTGCTGCGGATTGCCGAAGATCTCGGCGGTGCGGCCGTGCTCGACGATCTCGCCGTTCTTCATCACGCAGACCCGGTCGGCGAACTTGCGCACGATGTTGAGGTCGTGGGTGATGAAGAGCAGGCTCATGTCCTCGGCCTCCTTGAGCTCGGCGAGAAGCTCGAGGATCTGCGCCTGGATCGTCACGTCGAGCGCGGTGGTCGGCTCGTCGGCGATCAGCAGGTCGGGGCCGTTGGCAAGCGCCATTGCGATCATCACCCGCTGCCGCTGCCCGCCCGAAAGCTGGTGCGGATAGGCCGAGAGCCGGCTCTCGGGGTCGCGGATGCCCACCTTGTTCAGCAGGTCGATGATCCGCGCCCGCGCCGCGTCACCGACGAGGCCCTGGTGCAGCGCGATGCTTTCGCCCAGCTGCTTTTCCAGCGTGTGCAGCGGGTTGAGCGAAGTCATCGGCTCCTGGAAGATGAAGCTGATGTCGTTGCCGCGCACCTTGCGCAGCAGCGTGTCCGGGGCGCCGATCATCTCCTGCCCCTTGTAGGTGACCGAGCCCTCGACCCGCGCGGCGTCGCCCAGCAGCGACACCGTGGACAGCGCGGTCACCGACTTGCCCGAGCCGGATTCGCCCACCAGCGCCACCGTCTCGCCCTTTTTCAGATCGAAGGAGACGCCCTTGACCGCTCGGGTGTCCTTGCCGTCCTGGCGGAAGGTCACCGCAAGGTTCTTCACCTCGAGAATCGTGGTCATGAGAAGGTCTTCCTCGGGTCGAAGGCATCGCGCACGCCTTCGAAGATGAAGACCAGCAGGGAGAGCATCAGCGCGAAGACGGTGAAGGCGGTAAAGGCCAGCCATGGCGCCTGCAGGTTCTGCTTGGCCTGCAGCGTGAGCTCGCCCAGCGACGGCGCCGAGGAGGGCAGGCCGAAACCGAGGAAGTCGAGGCCGGCCAGCGTCGAGATCGTGCCGGTCACGATGAAGGGCAACATGGTCAGCGTCGCCACCATGGCGTTGGGCAGCATGTGGCGGAACATGATGGTCACGTTGCCCACCCCCAGCGCCTTGGCGGCGCGCACGTATTCGAGGTTCCGGGCGCGCAGGAACTCGGCCCGCACCACGCCCACCAGCGCTGTCCAGCCGAAGGCCACGGTGAGGATCACCAGAAGCCAGAAACTTCGGCCGAGAATCGCGAAGAGGATGATGATCACGTAGAGCGCGGGCGTGGCCGACCAGATCTCGATCACGCGCTGGAAGATGAGGTCGAGCCAGCCGCCGAAATAACCCTGCAGGGCGCCTGCGACGATGCCGATGAGCGAGGCGCAGACGGTCACGATCAGGGTGAAGAGGATCGACAGGCGGAAGCCGTAGAGCACCCGCGCCGCCACGTCGCGCTTGGTGTCGTCGGTGCCCAGCCAGTTCTGGCCGTTGGGCGGCAGCGGTGCCGCGCCGGGACGGTCGACGGGGGTGTTGAAGCTGTAGGGGATCGGCGGCCAGATCATCCAGCCCTTCTGGAAGTCGCCGCCGAGCGCTTCGCCCGCGTCCACCGCCTCGATCAGGCCTTCAGGGTCGTCGAAACACTCCTCGAGCCCGCCGGTCTTCACGAGGCACTGAACCTCGGGGTCGCGGTAGACCGCCTCGGTGCGGAAGTCGCCGCCATAGGCGGTTTCCGGGTAGAACGAGAAGATCGGCATCCGGTACTCGCCGCGGTAGTTGACGAGGATCGGCTTGTCGTTGGCGATGAACTCGGCGAACAGCGACAGGGTGAAGAGCACGGTGAAGATCACCAGCGACCAGTAGGCCCTGCCGTTGCGGCGGAAGTTGCGCCAGCGCCGCTGGTTCAGCGGCGACAGGGCGAAGCGGCCGGGTTTCGGCTGCGGCACCACCGCAACGCCCGGTTCGGGCTGGGGGCGGGGGACTGCGGGCATCTCGCGCCCGTCATCGCTGCGAGCGGGATCGGGTTCGTAGCTCATCGCTCAGCCCTCCCGCTTTTCGAAGTCGATGCGCGGATCGACCAGCACGTACATCAGATCCGAGATGATCCCGACCACGAGCCCGATCAGCCGAGCCGTCCCAGCCCGTCGAGCGAGAAGATGGTCTCGATGATCAGGCTCCCCGAGAAGAACACGCCGATGAACACCGCCGGGAAGCCCGCGATGACGATCAGCATGGCGTTGCGGAAGATGTGGCCATAGAGGACGCGGGCCTCGGTCAGGCCCTTGGCGCGGGCGGTCATCACGTAGTGCTTCTTGATCTCGTCGAGGAAGCTGTTCTTGGTGAGCAGCGTCAGCGTCGCGAAGGCCGAGATGGTCGAGGCGAGGACGGGCAGGGCGATGTGCCAGAAGTAGTCGACGATCTTCATCGGCCAGGACAGCTGCGCCCAGTTATCAGAGGTCAGCCCCCTGAGCGGGAAGATCTGCCAGTAGGAGCCACCGGCGAAGAGCACCAGCAGCAGGATGGCGAAGAGGAAGCCCGGAATCGCATAGGCCACGATGATGGCGCCGCTGGTCCAGGTGTCGAAGGCGGAGCCGTCCTTGACCGCCTTGCGGATGCCGAGCGGGATCGAGATCACGTAGGCGATCAGCGTCGACCACAGCCCGAGCGAAATCGACACCGGCATCTTCTCCATCACCAGGTCGATGACGCTGATCGAGCGGAAATAGCTCTCGCCGAAGTCGAGCCGCATGTAGTTCCAGAGCATGTTGAGGAAGCGTTCCAGCGGCGGCTTGTCGAAGCCGAACTCGCGCTCGAGCTCCGCGATGAAGTCGGGCGGCAGGCCGCGCGCACCGGCATACTGGTCGCTGCCGCCACCGCTGCCCGAGGCGGCCTCGCCGCCGCCGCCCGCGAAGCCCTCGAACACGTCGCCCTGGCCCTGGACCTGGGCAATGATCTGCTCGATCGGCCCGCCAGGCACGAATTGCACGAGTGTGAAGTTGATGACCATGATCCCCAGCAGCGTGGGAATGATGAGCAGCAGTCGTCTTAGGATATAGGCGCCCATGGAGGCTTACAGCGCTCCCTTGGCGCGGAGGGCTTCGGCCTTCTCCTCGTCCCACCACCAGATCGACATCTCGCCGAGCCCGTAGGGCGGCGGGGTGTCGGTGTAGGGACGGTCATAGACGTCGATGAAGGCGATGTGGTGCACGCCCTTGTACCATTGCGGCACCCAGATGTGCATGGCGCGAAGCACCCGGTCGAGCGCGTGCACGGCGGTGGTCAGCTCCTCGCGGCTCTTGGCGTTGGCGATCTTGTCGATCAGCGTGTCGACGCCCTCGTTGCTGAGGCCCGCGATATTGGCGGATCCGGGCACCTCGGCGGTGTCCGAGCCAAAGATCGAGCGCAGCTCGTCGCCCGGCGTCTGGCTCATTGCGAAGCGTTGCGTCACCACGTCGTACTCGAAGTTCTTCTCGCGCTCCTGCGCCTCGGCGGCGTCGACGCGGTTGGCGCTTGCCTCGATCCCGAGCCGCTTCAGGTTCTCGATGTAGGGATTGATGATCCGGTCGAAGGAGGGGCTGTCGTTCAGCACCTCGACGGTCAGGCGCTTGCCGTCCTTGTAGCGGTAGCCGTCTTCGCCGACCTCCCAGCCGGCACCGGACAGAAGCCGCCCGGCGCTGCGCAGCGAGCGGCGGTCGGCAAGCTCGGTCGGGCTCGATTCCGCGGGCACGAAGGCCTCTTCGGTGAACACGGTCTCGGGGATGAACTCGCGGATCGGCTCGAGCAGCTCGAGCTCGGCCTCGGAGGGCATGCCGCTGGCCTGCAGGGTCTCGGAGTTTTCCCAGAAGCTGTCGGTGCGGTCGTAGAGGCCGTAGAACAGGCTCTCGTTCGACCATTGGAAGTTGAAGGCCATGCCGATGGCCTCGCGGACGCGCGGGTCCTGGAACTTGTCACGGCGCAGGTTGAACCAGAAGCCCTGGGTTCCGGCGGGGCGGCCGTCGGGCAGGGTCTCGACCTTCACGGTGCCTTCCTCGATTGCAGGAAAATTGTAACTCGTGGCCCAGATGCGCGACTGGTATTCCTCGCGGTAAGTGTAGGCGCCACCTTTGAAAGCCTCGAAGGCGGTGCTGTAGTCGGCAAAGTACTCGATGCGCAGAATGTCGAAATTGTTCTTGCCGACATTCACCGGAAGATCCTTGGCCCAGTAGTCGTCGCGGCGCTTGTAGGCCACCGAGCGGCCCGGTTTGACCGACAGCAGCTCGTAGGCGCCCGAGCCCATCGGCGGCTCAAGGCTGCTCTCGGCAAAGTCACGGGTCTCGTAATAGACCTTTGAAAACACGGGCAGACCGCCCGCCGTCATCAGCAGCTCGCGCAGCGGCCCGTCCGGGTTGAAGGTGAACTTCACCGTGTGCTCGTCGAGCGCCTCGGCCTTCTGGATGTCGTTGAACTGCACCCGCAACGCCGGCAAACCCTTTTCCACCAGCACGTTGAACGAGAAAACGACATCTTCCGCGGTGACCGGCGTACCGTCGCGGAAGGTGGCCTCGGGGCGCATGTGGAAGATGATCCACTCGCGGTTTTCGGGGTACTCGACGCTTTCGGCCAGCAGGCCGTACATGGCGTCGGGCTCGTCCAGCGTGCCGGTCAGCAGGCTGTCGTAGAACACCGAGGACAGGGCCGCGGCGTTGCCCTTGAGGATGTAGGGGGTGAGGCTGTCGAAGGTGCCGAAGGCCCAGGTCGACATCTCGCCGCCCTTGGGCGCATCCGGGTTCACGTAGTCGAAATGGGTGAAGCCGGCGGGGTACTTGAGCTCGCCGAAGGACGAAACCCCGTGCGAGGTGATGATGCTGTCGCCGTCCTGCGCAAGGCCGGGAGAGGCGAGGGCGAGACTGAGAGCGAAGAACGCTGATCCGAGGAAGCGGGCAGGTCGGGATGTGGCGGCGCACGTCGTCGTCCGGATCATGAGGTCTCCCCTGTGTGGCGGCTCTGGTGGCTCTTTTCGCCTGGTGCCTTAAGCTAAGGTCGCGCGGGCGACACATTCAAGCGAAGTTTGCTAGAGTTTACGTGAGCGCCCCGCGATCCTCAGAGATATGGCCGCCGCCGGAATCGAAAAGGGCCACGGTTGCCCGCGGCCCTGCACTCCGGTCCCCAACGGCGGTCAGCCGCCGAGGCTGTCCAGATAGGCGATCAGGTTCACCCGGTCCTGGGGCTTTTTCAGGCCGGCAAAGCTCATGGCCGTGCCCGGCGCGGCGCCCTTGGGATTCTCGAGGAAGTGGAACAGGTTCTCGGGCGTCCACACGTCGCCGACCTGCTCGAGCGCACCCGAGTAGTTGAAGCCGGAAACCGAGTCGATGTCGCGGCCCACGACGCCGTCGAGATGCGGGCCGGTGGCGTTCGAGCCGTCGACCTTGTGGCAGGCGCGGCACTTGCCGAACACCTTCTCGCCTGCACCCGCGTCGGCAGACGCCATCAGCGTCTCGAAGTCCATTTCTGGTTCTTCGCCGCCGCCGCCGGATTCCTCGACCTCGATGACATAGGCCGCCGCGTGCTCTTCGCCGTGGCCGCCGCCCATGCTGTAGAGGCCGTCCCCGACCCAGCTGCCCAGAAGGTAGACCAGCAGTGCTCCGCAACCGCCGCCGACCGCCTTGGTAATCGTCATGGTGTCCAGCATGTAAGCCGTTTCCCCCTGATATCCCTCGAACTCCGTCGCCCGGATTTCTACGGCTTCCAATGCTTTCTGGCAAGGTATAGAAGCCGCGACCAAACGCGCATACCCCGTTGTCGGCCAAAATAATGAATGGAATTGCCAATGACCAACCGCATCGCTTTCCAGGGGGAACTGGGTGCCTATTCGCACGAAGCCTGCCGCGACGCGCGTCCGGACATGGAAGCACTTCCCTGCAACACCTTCGAGCAGGTCATCGAGGCAGTGCGCTCAGGTGAGGCCCAGCTGGCGATGCTGCCGGTCGAGAACACCACCTACGGGCGCGTCGCCGACATCCACCGGCTGCTGCCGGCGAGCGGTCTGCGCATCGTGGACGAGGCCTTCGTGCGGGTGCACATCAGCCTGATGGCGCTGCCAGGCGTGGCGCTCGAGGATCTGCGCAAGGTGCGCGCGCACCTGGTGCTGATCCCGCAGGCGGCGAGCTTCCTTGCGAAATACGGCATCAAGGGCGAGGCGGCCGCCGACAGCGCGGGTGCCGCGGCCGAGCTGTCGCGGATGCAGCATCGCGAGGTGGGGGTGCTGGCGTCGGATCTCGCCGCAGAGACCTACGGGCTCAATATCCTCGCACGGCACATCGAGGACCACGCGCACAACACCACGCGATTCCTCATCATGGGTGAGGAGCCCGATCTCAGCCGACGCGGCGAGCACGGCATGATGACGACCTTCATCTTCCAGGTCCGCAACATCCCGGCGGCGCTCTACAAGGCGATGGGCGGGTTTGCCACCAACGGCGTCAACATGACCAAGCTGGAAAGCTACATGGTCGGCGGCTCGTTCACGGCGACGCAGTTCTACGCCGACATCGAGGGCCACCCGGATGACGCACCGGTGCAGCGCGCGCTGGAAGAGCTCGATTACTTCACCGAAAAGCTTGAGATACTGGGCGTCTACCCGCGCGATCCGCGCCGGGACTGACGCCCGCGGAGGGGCAGGAATGGACGAAAGCAGGATCATCGCGCGGGTCAGCGCAACCGGCGCGCGCCGCGTCGTCGGCGTGGGCACCTTGGCGGTTCTCGGGCTGCTGCTGCTCTGGCTGCTGGTGGCCGAGCCGCCGGCCGAGCTTGCGTGGCAGGGCTTCCTGCTGGTGATGGGCGTGGGCGCGCTGTGGATGGCGCAGATGATGTGGCGCTCGACCGGGCGCGAACTCTGGCTGACCGAGGACGCGCTGATGGACAGCACCGGCACGGTGCTGGCGCGGATCGAGGACATCGCCAAGGTCGACCGCTCGATGTTCGCGATGAAACCCTCGAACGGCTTCCTCGTGCAGCTCAAGGAGCCCGGCGCCCGGGCGTGGCAGCCGGGGCTCTGGTGGCGCATGGGGCGCCGCGTTGCCGTCGGCGGGGTCACCGCCGGGCGCGACACCAAGCCAATGGCCGATGCGCTGGCGATGCTGGTCGCCCGCCGCGATGGGATGGGCCTGCCGGAATGACGAAACGGCCGCGCTGAACTGCGCGGCCGTTTTGCTTTGCCGGTTTTGATTTCCCAGTTTTGCTTTCCCGGGGCGTCGGGCCTCAGCCCTTGCTCTTCGACTTGCCGTTCGGCTCCACGTTGTTCGAGCCATCCTCGTTGGTGCAATCCGTGGCGTTTTCGGCGTTGTTGGTGCAGAGCGAGCTGCCCGGCGCGTCCTGGTCGCCGTTGCCCCAGCCGTTGTTTTCGCCCATCGCCCCTGCATAGAGCACCTGCGGCGCGTAGCGGGGGTGGGTGAAGCTGTAGGTGCGGATCTCGAGCGGGGCGAGCCCGACGCGGAACACCGGATTGTAGTCCTCCCACGTCTCCACGAGGATCAGCTCGGCGCCATTCGCGATGTTCGGCAGGCGCTCGGTGTAGTTGTTGAGGTCCTGCGTCTCGAGCGCGGGGTAGTCGCCACGCGCCACTGACCACTCGACGTCGAACTTGTCGTTGGCCTCCTTGTAGGACACCACCGTGATGCGCAGGTCGGCGGGGAAGAGCCCGGTAAGCTCGTCCGGCAGGACCGGGTTGCGGGTCAGCACGCCGAGCAGCTTGAAGGTGTTGTCGAAATACTCGTCCTCGAGCACCTCGGTCTCGCGCGAGACCATGTCGCCGATGGCGTAGTTGGCCTTCTGGTTCACCGTCTTCGTGTCCTTCTCGAGAATGAAGCCCAGATACGAAGGGGGGCTGACCTGCTTGTACCTGTAGCAGGCGCGCAGCAGCATGGTCTCGTGCTGCTTGCCGTGCACGAAGCTGCGCTGCGGCGTCACGTCCATCGCGGTGTCGACGCAATCCGCCTGCGACGAGGGCGGTTCCCAGTCGCGCATGTCGAGACCGATCATCTCGAGATGCAGCATCTCCTCGCAGTTGCCGAGCACGGGCGCCTGGTCGCAGATCTTCAGCTTCAGTTCCTCGTGCGAGTAGCTGGCACCGGTCCCGAGCTTGACCTCGCGGACGGTCTGGTCGAGCGCGCGTTCGAGCGCGGTCTGGCGGACGGTGAGGGCGCCCATCTCGATGGCCGACAGGGCCATGCCGACCATGAGCGGGGTCCAGAGGGCGAAGGGAATGACCGCCGAGCCCTCGTCGTCGTCGCGGAAGCGACGCAGGGCGTTCTTGAGGAAACCGATCATTGGGTGAGCCTCAGCTGGTTGAGCGTGTGGGCGATGGTCGAGAAGGCCTCGGTGATCTCGACCCCTTCCACCCGGAAGAAATGCGCGGGGGAGGAGGCGCAGCTTTCCATTACGTCCGCGCCGCGGTCCTCGACCTCGAAGCCGACGGACCAGATGATGATGCCCTGCGCCTTGGCGGCGTTGCAGATGCTGCCGAGCAGCGCGTCGCCGAGGTCGGCGTTGTACTTCTGGTAGTAGAAGCTGCTGCGCTCGTAGGAGTTCACGTAGCGGCTCAGGTAATACCAGAGGTTGTAGCGGTTCCAGTGCGCGTATTCGGACTCGGAATTGTAGGCCCAGTCCTGGATCCGGTAGGAGCGGTCGTGCTGGCCATCGGTCATCAGCACCACGGTCTTGAGCACGTCGGTGTCGTCATAGGCCACCGGGCGGCCCTCGAACACCTGGTCCACCGAACCGCGCGCGATCATGCCGCTGGCGATGGGGCGGGTCGACGGGTCGAGCAGCGCGGTGCCCCACTTCATGCCCATGAAGATCGAGGTGCCGGCCCGCGGCTGAAGCTGGTTGACCTGCGCCTTCAGCGCGCTCGCGTCATGGCTCCAGGCCTGGAGCCGCTCGTAGCCGTAGCGCGGGCAGACCGTGTCGCTCAGCGTGTTGTTGTAGCCGTCGTAGTTCCACTGGTAGTGCTGCATCTGCTCGTAGGTGCGTGAGAAATCGAGCGCAGCCGATCCGAAGACGCTGTTCGGCATCTCGATGCAGTGCGAATAGCCGTGCTTCCAGTTCACGCTGAGATAGCTCAGGATCTCGGGACCGGCGTTGACATGCTCGGAGTAGGGCACCAGCGAGATCGACACGAGGTCCTCGTTGCCCTCCGCGAGCAGGGTGTCGATGAACGTGCCCGCCGCGTCCTGCATGTTCGCAAGCTTGTCGTTGTCGTCCATCGAGCCCGAGATATCGAGCACGAGCGAGACCTCGACCTTGTTGATGCGCTCGGTCGCCTCGGCAAGCCCGTAGGCCTGCAGGTTGTCGACGCCCAGAATCTGCATGAAGTTCGAGGGCATGGTCTTGTAGCCCTCGGCGACGACGGTGCGGTAGTTCAACCCCTCGTCCACGTCGACCGAGATCAGCGCATCGGCGAGCGCCATCTTGTCCATGTAGTCCTCGACCACGCCCTGCGCCTCGAGCTCGTTGTCGAGGTCGGCGGCGGCCAGAACAGCGCGGTCGAGCGTGTTCTGGACCTTGGTGCGCTGCAGCTCGGCATAGATCATGTCGATGCCGAGGCCGCCGAAGATCATCATCATCATTGACAGCACGACCGCCATGTAGGTCATGCTGCCGCTCTCGTCCCCGGCGAAGCGGGGGGCACGGGTCGCCAGCGCGGTGGCGCTGGTGGCGGGCCGCGGCAAGCTGCCGCTCCAGAATGCAGAACGTTCTCGTCTCATCCCGATTCCTTCCTTCCCGGGGGTGCGCCCGGAAATCCCCACCGATACACGTTGCGATGGGCATGATATGCCGATCCAAGATGGCCAGATTAGGGCGGATTTGACGGAAAATTCTTAAACTTCAGAAGGTTATGGGGGACAAAGCTGGCGTTCCGGGCGGCTCTGTTTCGCGCCGGGGGACAATTGGGGGCGGTATTCCTAACGAAGCCTTTTTCTATCCGGGCAAATCTGGCGAAAAAGGGATTTCGCCGTGGAATCTGCCGGTCTAGGGTTAACGCGAAAGGCCCGGCACATCGCCCCGAAGAGGGCAGGCCGGTCCGCCATGGTAGGAGGAGAGAGACCATGTGCGCAGCCCCGCTCAACGAACCGACGTTCCGGCAGAGCGTCGATCTGATGTTCAACCGCGCCGCGGCGCTGATGGATCTGCCGCCCAGTCTCGAACAGAAGATCCGGGTCTGCAACGCCACCTACACCGTGCGGTTCGGGGTGCGTCTGCGCGGCCAGATCCACACCTTCACCGGCTACCGCGCCGTGCATTCCGAGCACATGGAGCCGGTCAAGGGCGGCATCCGCTACTCGGCCGCGGTCGACCAGGACGAGGTCGAGGCGCTGGCCGCGCTGATGACCTACAAGTGCGCGCTGGTCGAGGCGCCGTTCGGCGGCTCCAAGGGCGGGCTCTGCATCGACCCGCGCGAGTATGACGAGCACGAGCTCGAGCTCATCACCCGGCGTTTCGCCTACGAGCTCATCAAGCGCGACCTGATCAACCCCAGCCAGAACGTGCCGGCCCCCGACATGGGCACCGGCGAGCGCGAGATGGCGTGGATCGCCGATCAGTTCGCCCGCATGAACACCACCGACATCAACGCCCGCGCCTGCGTTACCGGCAAGCCGCTCAACGCGGGCGGCATCGCCGGGCGGGTCGAGGCCACCGGGCGCGGCGTGCAATACGCGCTGCGCGAGTTCTTCCGCCACCCCGAGGACGTGGCGAAGGCCGAGCTTTCGGGCGGGCTCGACGGCAAGCGGGTGATCGTGCAGGGGCTCGGCAACGTGGGCTACCACGCGGCGCGGTTCCTGTCGGAAGAGGATGGCGCGCTGATCACCGGCATCATCGAGCGCGACGGCGCGCTCTACGATCCCAAGGGGCTCGACGTCGGGCGGGTGCACGAATGGCTGGTGCGCCACGGCGGCATTACCGGCTATCCCGACGCCAACAGCGTCGCGGACGGTGCGGCGGTGCTGGCGGCGGAATGCGACATCCTCATCCCCGCCGCGCTCGAGGGGGTGATCAACCTCTCCAACGCCCACGACATCCAGGCCAAGCTGATCCTCGAGGCCGCCAACGGCCCGATCACGGCGGGCGCGGACGACATCCTGCGGACGCGTGGCAAGGTCATCATCCCCGACCTCTATGCCAACGCGGGCGGCGTCACGGTCAGCTACTTCGAGTGGGTCAAGAACCTCAGCCACATCCGCTTCGGCCGGATGCAGCGACGGCAGGAAGAGGCGCGGCACCAGCTCGTGGTCGACGAGCTGCAGCGGCTCGACCTCATGCTGGGAGATGCCTGGAGCCTGACGCCGAGCTTCAAGGAGAAGTACCTGCGCGGCGCGGACGAGCTCGAGCTCGTCCGCTCGGGCCTCGATGACACCATGCGCATCGCCTACCAGTCGATGCGCGAGGTCTGGCACGGGCGCGACGACGTCACCGACCTGCGCACCGCAGGGTTCATCGTGGCGATCGACCGGGTGGCGCGGTCGTACCGGGCCAAGGGCTTGTGATCCCGACAGCCCCCGGCATGGCGTGACATCCGTGCC
>NZ_JAATOS010000102.1:0-12103 GCF_011806505.1 Salipiger sp. HF18
GAGCGCGGGCGCGGGGCTCGGCGCGATCCTCGCCATCGTGCTGGGCGGGCTGCTGCCGCCGGCACTGGCCGTCCTGCCGGGGCCCTACCTCGTGCCGGTCGCGGCCTTCCTCGGCGGCTGGGTCACCACGCTGCTGCTCTACCGCGTCGCGACCCGGCGCGGTCACACCTCGGTGGCGACGATACTGCTTGCCGGCATCGCGCTTGGGGCACTGACCGGCGCGATCTCGGGCGTGCTGGTCTACATGGCCGACGACGCCCAGCTGCGCGACCTCACCTTCTGGGGCCTCGGCTCGCTTGCCGGTGCGAGCTGGACCAAGCTCGCGGTGGCGCTGCCGGTGATCGCCGTCTCGCTCGCGGGCGCGGTGCTGCTGGGCCGGGCCCTGAACGCGCTGGCGCTCGGCGAGGCCACCGCCGCCCACATCGGCATCCCCGTGCAGCGCATGAAGCGGCTCGCCATCCTCTGCGTCGCCGCCGCCACCGGCGCCGCCGTGGCGGTCTCGGGCGGCATCGGCTTCATCGGCATCGTGGTGCCGCACCTGCTGCGCCTCGCCTCCGGCCCCGACCACCGGGCGCTGCTGATCAACGCGGCGCTTCTGGGCGCCGCGCTGCTGCTGGTGGCGGACATGATCAGCCGCGTCGTCGTGGCCCCGGCGGAGCTGCCCATCGGCATCGTCACCGCGGTGCTGGGCGCGCCGGTCTTCCTGTGGATCCTGCTCCGGCAGCGCGGCGTGGTGGACCTCTGATGGTGCACGCGCGCGACATCACCGTCCGGCTCGGCCGCACCGAGGTTCTGCACCACGTCGACTTCGACGCCGCACCCGGCAAGGTCACCGCCATCTGCGGTCCCAACGGTTCGGGCAAGACCACGCTGCTCAAGGCCCTGACCGGCGACCTGCCGCACGGCGGGCGGATCACGCTCAACGGCCACGATCTCGACGGGCTGGCCCCGTGGGAGCTGGCGGCGATCCGGGGCGTGCTGCCGCAGGCCTCGGCGCTGGCCTTCCCCTTCACCGTGCTCGAGGTGGTCGAGATCGGGCTCTCGCGCGGCCGTGCCGGCCACGACCGCCGCGCCGCGCTGCAGGCGCTGGCCCGGGTCGACCTCGGCCACCATGCCGGGCGCCCCTACCAGTCGCTCTCGGGCGGCGAACAGCAACGCGCCCAGCTCGCCCGCGTGCTGGCGCAGGTCGGCGCCGCCGCCGACGAGGACGGGCCGCGCTGGCTCTTCCTCGACGAGCCGGTCTCGGCGCTCGACATCGCCCACCAGCTCGCGGTCATGCAGATCGCCCGCGATTTCGCCGATGACGGCGGCGGCGTGGTGACCGTGATGCACGACCTCAACCTCACCGCCATGTTCGCCGACCACGTGGCGCTTCTCTCCGGCGGACAGGTGCTGGCCGCGGGGCCCGTCTCCGGGGTAATGTCCTCCGAGACTCTCTCCCGCGCCTACGGCTGCACGCTGCGCGTGGGCCTGGCGCCGCCCCCCGGCACGCCCTTCATCCTCCCCCACGCCGCCTCGCTCGCGGCGGAGTGACCCCAGAAAGGACCACAGATGTATCTCGCGATGAACCGCTTCACCGTCCCGCTCGAGAACGCCGCCGAGTTCGAGGAACTCTGGCTCGGCCGCGAAAGCAAGCTGCACGAGAACCCCGGCTTCGTGGAGTTCCATATGCTCAAGGGCCCCGAGGAGGACGGCACCATCCTCTACGCCTCGCACACCGTGTGGGAGAGCGAGGAGCACTTCCGCGACTGGACCCGCAGCGACAGCTTCCGCGCCGCCCATTCCCGCGCTGGCGAGACCCGCAAGCTGCACAGCGGCGCCCCCCGCTTCGAAGGCTTCCGGGCGATCCAGAAGATCACCCAGCCCGCATGACGAAAAGGGGCAGGACGTCCCCCGACGCCCTGCCCCTCAACCAATACCGCAGCACATTCACCCCGAACCGGCCCCACCTCCCCGCACCCGGCACATGACCCCGGCGCCCCACAACCCGCCGACACACCAATCCTCGTGCGCGCCCCCTACACCCGGCCACGCTCCAAACCCCAAAAACGCCCCGCCACCCGCGAGCCCCACAGCCCGAAATCAAAAAGCACGCGGCCAGACGCCCCAGCGCCGCGTCCGCCCTTCATCTTGCCCCTAAACTCCGGGGAGTGTGAGGGGCTGGCCCCTCACTCCCGCCCCCTCCACAAAGCGCCCCCGGCAAGCCTTCCGAAATGCCCCCCGCAACAGCGCTTCCACATGCGCGGGGCCGGTGCGCCGGATCCGCGTCGGGTGCAGCGCCTTGATGGCGTGGTACCCCCGCGTGATGTGATCCATGTTGACCGTCGCGCGCACCCCGGGCCGCGCGAGGATGCGCGCCATGCAGGCCAAGAGCCGCGGGTAGTCGGCGATCTGGCGGCAAGGTCCTCGGGGCAGAGCCGCAGGTCCGAGGGCACCAGCCCCTCGAAGGCGGTGTCGAACATGCGCAGGATGTCGGCGCTTTCGCTGTTGACCATCACGTCGCGCTTCATGTCCCAAAGCACCGGCACCGTGGCGCGGCCGGTGAACTGCGCGTCGGCGCGGGTGTAGAACTCGTGCAGGTAGGCGGCCCCGTGCAGCGGATCTTCCCCGGCGCCCGGGTACCCGCCGAATTCCCAGCCCTGCGCGCCCGGTGCGGGGTTCACCACGGCAGCCGGGATGATCTCCTCGAGCCCCTTCAGGGCGCGGGCCATCAGAGTGCGCGACGCCCAGGGGCAGAGGCAGGCGATGCCGGTGGCGCCCGGCCTCGGCGGGAACGTCGCCCTCGCCGGTGAGGCCCGGCGCCCCGTCCCGGGTGATCCGGTTGCGGAAGGACGAGACCTGACGCACGAAGCGGCCCTTCTCGTAGGCCATCTGCACCGGTTGCCAGTCCGTCGTCCATATACCTTTCACGAGCATGTCGGGAGCCTTCCCGGTCCTTGTATATCAGTAGTAGACGAAGCTGCGCATCGAGACCGATCCCAGGTCGATGCTGTCGTTCATGAAGATCAGCCGGTCCTTCGCATCGGCCGCCCCGGCGACGGTGAGCGCCGGCAGGTAGTGGTCGAAGCTCGGGTGCGCCATGTTGAAGAGCCGGCCCATGCCGGCGCGGTCGCTGAGCGCGGCGATGTCGCCCTGCCCCAGCCGGTCGGCGAAGAACGTGTCGAACTCCTCGGCCCAGTCATGGGCGGGCCCGCCGCCCCAGCGCACTTCGCGCAGGTTGTGCACCACGTTGCCGGATCCCAGGATCAGCACGCCGCGACTGCGCAGGCCGCGCAGCGCCTCGCCGATGGCCACGTGTTCCGGCAGGTCGGCACGCATGTCGATCGAGAGCTGGAACACCGGCACGTCGGCCCCCGGATAGAGGAACTTCAGCACCGACCAAGCGCCGTGGTCGAGCCCCCAGGTGTCGTCGCCCTCGGCGTGGTGGCTGGCGAGGATCGACACCACCTCGGCGGCGAGCCCGGGCGCGCCGGGCGCCGGGTACTGCTGCTGGAACAGCTCCTGCGGGAAGCCGTAGAAATCGTGGATCGTCTCGGGGCGCGCGGTCACGCTGACCAGCGTCGAGCCCCTGGTCATCCAGTGCGCCGAGACCACGAGGATCGCCTGCGGGCGCGGCAGCGTCTGGCCGAGCCTGGCCCAGCTGCGCGCGTAGAGGTTGTCCTCGATGGCGTTCATCGGGCTGCCGTGGCCAAGGAAGACCACCGGCATGCGGTCCGAGGCCTTCAGGCCGTCTTTCAGTTTCTGCAGTTGTTGCGAGATGCTCATGGCGGATCTCCCCTGGAATGGGTTGCGTCGGGCGCGGCGCCATGCCGATCATGCGGCACGGCGGGCCCCGTTCATAGGGCGGGCGCTCAGCTGCGCTTGAGCGGCCAGAACGCGAGCGCGCCGTCGCCGAGCAGGGCGAGCGCGGCCATCACGGCGGCCCACATCACCGGGTATTCCCAGCCGCCGCCGGCGTTCGAGAAGCCGAAGCCGTTGCTCCAGTGGGCGGTGATTGCGGCGCCCAGCAGCACCGGCACGGCGACCAGCGCCACGAGGCGGGTGGCGACGCCGAGGATCAGCGCCGCGCCGCCCACGATCTCGAAGTGCATGGTGGCAAGGCCGAGCCAGCCCGGCAGGCCGAGGCTCTCGAAAAAGCCCATGGTGCCGGCGGGGGTGAAGACGAAGAGCTTGGTAAGCCCGTGCGTCATGAAAAGCGCGCCGGTGCAGACGCGGAGCAGCAGCGCGGCATAGGGCGCGGTTTTCACGTCGATCATGGTGGTGGTCCTTCGGTTTGGTCCGGCACCGGCGCGTCGTGGCGTCCCCGGGTGACGGTGTGTGTTTCGATGAGCCCAAGATGCGCCTTGCGGGAAAGGAATGAAATGGAGATGATGTGGAATGACAATCCACATTTCGTTCGGAATGATCGCATGGACATGATCGACGGCCTGCGCGCCTTCGTCGCCACCGCCGAGACCGGCTCGTTCACCGGCGCCGCCGAGCGGCTGGGGATCTCGAACCGGCTGACCTCGAAATACGTGGCCGAGCTCGAGCGGCGGCTGGGCGTGCGGCTGTTGCAGCGCACCACGCGCAAGGTGGGCGTCACCGCCTCGGGCGAGGCGCTGCTGGCGCGGGCGCCCGCGCTGCTGGACGACCTCGACGAGATGCTGGCCGAGGTGACCGAGAACGGGCGCGGCTTCACCGGCACGCTCAGGGTCTCGGCGCCGGTCACCTTCGGCGAGAAATACGTCAAGGACCTGCTGTCGCGCTTCGCCGCCCCGCACCCGGAGCTGACCATCGACCTGCGGCTCAGCGATGCCTATGTCGACCTTGCCGCCGATGGCATCGACCTGGGCTTCCGCATCGGCGAGCCCGCGCTGTCGTCGCTGAAGCGCCGCAAGCTCGGTGCCATCCGCTCGCGGCTGGTGGCGAGTCCCGACTACCTCGCCCGCCACCCCGCGCCCGCCACGCCCGAGGATCTTGCAAGCCATGTCTGCATCGTCGACACCAACCGCGCCGACCCCGCCCGCTGGCGCTTTCTGCGCGACGGCGAGACCACCACGGTGCGGGTGCCGACGCGCTTCATGGTGAACAGCGCGCAGGTGGCGCGCGATCTGGCGGTGGCGGGCGACGGCGTGGCCTATTGCCCGGTCTTCGTGCTGGGCGATGATATCGAGGCCGGCCGGCTGGTGCCCCTGCTGCCCGGCTACGACAGCCCCGCCCACCCCATCGCCGCGGTCTGGCTCGAGGGCCGGACGCTGCCGCGCAAGACCCGGGCGCTCATCGACTTCGCGGTCGAGGACATGCGCCGCTCCGGCATGGCCTGACAGACGCGCGCACCGGCGCCCGCCCGCCCAAGTTGCGACCGCCCCATGGCGCGAGTACGCCCGAGCCCCTAGATGTGCAGGGCCCTCCCGACGCGCCGGGCCGCAATCCCGGTACTGACCCAAGAACAAGGCCGCGGAAAGCGTTTCCGGTCCATCCCCAAACGCTCTAGAGAGATGTGCTGAAGCTCTACAGGAACCCCATGAAGAAACCCGACCTCCTGATCCACATTGGCCACGACAAGACCGGCTCGAGCTCGATCCAGCACACGCTCGCAGCCAACCGCAAAATGCTCGAGGCGGCAGGCGTGGTCGTGGGCGAGGCCGAGCGCCACGTCAACCACCAGCAGATCTTCGCCCACCTGAGCCGCCTGCCCAGGGACAACATGCCGGGTTACGTGAACGCCGCGCGCGCGCAGAAGAAGGCCGAGGAAGCCGGTGTCGATCTCTGGGCCCGGCTCGAAGAGCGCATCGCCAAGCGGTCGCCCTCGCTGGTGGTGCTGAGCTGCGAGAACCAGTTCCGCCCCTTCACCGACGCCGCCTTCGCCCGGATGAACGGCATCCTGAAACCGCATTTCGCCAACATCCGGGTGATGGCGTACCTGCGCGCGCCCGCTTGCTACTTCCTGTCCGCCGTGCAGCAGGACCTGAAGAAGCGCCCCGAGTTCGGGCTGCCGTCGGCCAGCCGCTTCCGCGACGTGCTCGAGCCCTGGGCCGCGAAAGGCCCGGGCGAGGTGATCTGCCGCCGCTACGCGCGCGAGGCGCTGACCGGCGGCGACGTGGTGACCGACTTCATCACGCACTTCCTGCCGATGACCGATCCCGAAGCCTTCGACCGTTGCAGCGACGAAGAGAACAAGACCGTGAGCCCCGAGGCCATGGAGATCCTGCAGCAGTATTTCCGCGGCACGCTGAAATCGCCGCACCGTCACTACGACCGCCGCCCGCAGCGCTACAAGTGGCTGGTGCGCACCGCCGATGCCGCCGTGCCCGGCCAGTCGAAGCCGGTGCTCCGCGACGGGCTGCGCGAGGTGATCGAGGCGCGCTGCACCGATCTCGACTGGCTGGCGGAGACCCACGGTATCTCCTTCCCCGAGATCGACGCCACCGCCATGCCCCGCGACGAGGCCGAGCGCCGCCACGCCGCACTGCGCGACGTGCGCGATGTCTGCACCGTGGATGCAACCCGCAAGAAGGCGGTTCTGGACGAGATCGCGCGCCGCGCGGCAGAAGAGACCTCGCCGATGATGCGGCTGCGCCGCGCACTGGGGTTCCGCTGATGCTGTCGTACCAGAGTTCAAAAACTCGATAGAATACAGCTACTTAGCCTCTCACGTTTCAACGGACAAAGCGAGAACGGATCGTGAATCTTGAAACGTTCGCAGCATCCAATTGAGCAGCTATACCGCAGCGACGACCAACGAAGTGAGTGGGCTGACCGTGAGCAGCAGGACCAGCACCAGCCAGAAGATGAACCGGTTGTAGACCGGCGTGTGCTGGTAACAGGCACCGCATTCGCGGCGCCCGAAGCGGAGTTTGTGACTACAGTGTTTGCAGTGGAAGTATCTCTGTTGATCGAGCCGCATAGTGGTCGAGCACCTGTTCTTTGGTTACCGAAAAATCACAAGACGCGGCATGAGCCGCTGGCGGCTTGAAACAATAGACCCAAAGATGACGCAAGGTCACCTTGACTGATTTTGTGAGTTTTCCCGGGACCGCAGCTGCCGCCAGTACGCTATCGCAGAAGACTGCCTAAAAGCGCACCAGGCTCACCCGCCCCCATGGCTCCACCCGAACCGCACCTCTTCGGGCCGCCCGCCCCCCCACAGGCCGAGCATGGCAGCCGCGCCAGCGCCGCGTCCGAGAGCGTTCAGCCGGTAGGGTCCAGAGCCCCCGGCGGGAGGTCCGGCAGGTGCTGGGTCACCTCGTGACCGCAGCTTCGCTCCGAATTGCGCGAGTGAAAGAGGCCTCTTTGCACGCGTGAATTGTGTGTTAACCTAGCGTCAAGATTGATTCAGTGATTACGGAGGGAAGTCTATGACCCAGCGGTTCCACTTCAGGCGTGCGCTTCGAGAAGGCGCTGCCCTCCTGTTCATCACGTCTGCATCAACGGTCAGCGCGCAAGATGCGCCCCGGGACGGCTCGGTCCTTCCGCTGCCGCCGGCACCATTCAACGGGGTCATCACCAAAACCTTCGAAGGCTCGACGCAGGATTATCCGCAGCCGGTGACACCGCCCGAAGGGGCGCCCAACGTCCTGGTCGTGCTGATCGACGACCTTGGGTTCGGCCAGCCAGGCACATTCGGGGGGCCGGTTCCGACCCCGGCAATGGATGCCCTTGCAGAAGATGGCCTGCGTTATACGCGGTTCCACACCACCGCAATCTGCTCGCCGACGCGGGCGGCCCTGCTGACCGGGCGCAATCATCATCAAAGCGGTTTTGGCACGATCACCGAGCTCTCCACCGGCTATCCCGGCTACGACAGCATCTGGCCGCGCTCTACCGCAACCATCGCGGAGATCCTCAAGGACCACGGCTATTCGACCTCGGCCTTCGGCAAGTGGCACAATACGCCGGATTGGGAGACCTCTCCCATGGGGCCCTTTGATCACTGGCCCACCGGGCTGGGCTTCGAATACTGGTACGGTTTCCAGGGCGGTGAGACCAGCCAGTGGGATCCGCAGCTGTTCCGCAACACGATTCCTGTGGAGCCGGAGACCACCCCGGAGCAAGGCTACAACCTCAACGTCGATCTGGTGGATGACGCGGTCGCCTGGCTCGATCGCCAGCAGTCCATCGCGCCCGACAAGCCCTACTTCATGTATTTTGCGCCGGGCGCGGTGCATGCCCCGCTGCATGTCAGCCAGGAATGGATCGACAAGTTCGCCGGCCAGTTCGACCAGGGCTGGGACGCGGTCCGCGAAGAGACACTGGCCCGGCAGAAGGATATCGGCGTCGTCCCCGAGGATACGGACCTCACGCCGCGACCAGAGGAGATCCGGGCCTGGGACGCCCTGGACGCAGATGCACAAAAACTCTTCAGCAAGCACCAGGAGGTCTTTGCCGGCTTCCTGGCGCAGACCGATTATGAAATCGGGCGCCTCATCGAGAAGGTCCGCACCATGCCCGGTGCCGACAATACGCTGATCATCCTCATTGCGGGCGACAACGGCCCGAGCGCCGAGGGCAGCATCACCGGCACTCTGAACAATATGATGACCCAGAACGGCGTACCCGACACGGTCGAAGCGCAGCTGCCCGTGATGGACGAGATCGGCGGCCCGCTACATGAAAATCACTACCCTGTGGGCTGGGCCTGGGCAGGTTCGTCGCCGTTCCAGTGGATGAAGCGCGTGCCCTCGCATTTCGGGGGGACCCGAAATGGCATGGTCATCAGCTGGCCCGCGCAGATCACCGACACCGGTGGCATCCGGACGCAGTTCCATCACGTCGTCGACATCGCCCCGACGATCCTCGAAGCGGTGGGCATTCCCGAGCCCGAAGTGGTCAACGGCACCGAGCAGACGCCCATGGCAGGCGTGAGCATGGACTACACCTTTGCCGACGCCGAGGCCCCCGGGACACGGCACACGCAGTACTTCGAGACCGGAGGGCATCGCGCGCTCTATCATGATGGCTGGGTCGCCGCGTCGTTCCACGGCGCACCCTGGGAGCTGACCGGCTCGGTCGGTTTCGACAACAACACCTGGGAGCTCTACAACATCGAGGAAGATTTCTCTGAGGCACATGACGTTGCCGCCGAGAACCCCGAGAAGCTCGCCGAGCTTCAGGCGATGTTCGACGAAGAGGCCCAGAAGTTCCAGGTCTACCCGCTCGACGATCGCTTCTCTGATCGCGCAAGAAACCCCGAACGCCCGTCCGTGACCCGCGGTCGCAACGTCTTCACCTATGCGCCGGGCACGGTCCGCATACCCGAAGGCAGCGCGGCTCCGGCCTATCAGCGCTCCCATACGATCACCGCCGAAATCGAGGTGCCCGAGGGAGGCGCAAGCGGCGTGATGATCGCGAACGGTGGGTCAGCGGCCGGATACACGCTGTATCTCGAGGACGGGGTGCCGGTCTATGAGTTCAACTTTTTCGGCAAGGAGCTCTACCGGGTTGCGGGAGAGACGCCGCTGGAAGCAGGTGAGCACACCGTGACGATGATCTATGAACAACTTCCTTTTGAGGCCGGGAAGGAGGTCACAGGCGGCACGGCGACGCTTCTCGTGGACGGTGCCGAGGTTGCAACCGGAAACGTGGAGAAGGTCGTGCCGTCCCGCTACTCCGCAACAGAGACGCTGGACATTGGAATGGACCTCGGTGCAACGGTCACTCCCGCCTACAGGGAAGCTGCGCCATTCGCATTCACCGGCACGATCAAGCAGGTAACCGTCGAACTGCAGTAGGTCACATTCGGGCCGCGGCGGGACGGGCAACCGGCCTGTCGCGCTCCTGCCTGTGAGTTCCGCGCGTAGCGCGGGACAGGGCAAGAGGACATCCTTGCAGCGCCACAGAAATTATTCGGGAGAACGCGTTCTCGCCAATGATGAGTTTGGGCTCACTCCCGACCTTTCCTGCATGTGGCGCGAACGACGGCTTTTCCTTGGTAAAGGCGAAATGGGTCAGAGACCTGACAGTAAAGTCGCTTTTGTCTGACACCTGACAGCGCGCCAGCCAGTAGTCGTTTTCGACCCGGATCTGCACCACGTCCTCGCGATCCGTGCGGATCATCGCGGCGCCAGTCTCCGGGTCGAAGCGTTTCTCGCCGGTCACGACCTCGCAGAAGTCGCCCGGCACGGCACAGCTACTCAGTAATGCCACGCAGCAAATCATCATCGCTTTCACGGCGGATCTCCTTTTCGATCTTGGTGCGCTCGCGGCAAGCCTCGAGGTTCGCGGCCTCGTCGCAGCCGCCGCGGATGAGCCAGCCCGCGAAGCCGCAGACCAGGGCGAAGCCGGTGAAGAACAGGATGGTGCGCGCGACATCGGGAATGCCTGACCAGAACCGGCCCATCAGCCCACCCTCGCGCTGAGGGATGCCACCATGAGCGAGCTCATGCGCCGATCAGGCACTTGGCCCGCTCCTCGGCACGGCGGTTCACCAGCCCGCGGATCACGCGGCCACCCGCCTTGTTCCACCAGGTCAGCGCCTCGCAGCCGCCGCGGATGTCCCCGGCGTTCAGGCGCCTGGTCGCCGTGCTCTTCCCTGCCCCGTCCACCCCGACGTTGTAGGCGAGCGAGGTATAGGCCGCGTCCCGGGTCGGCGGCATCCGCTGCGCCAGAGTCTCGGGAGTCATGTAGCGATGCAGGCCGGAGCGGTAGACGAGGATGCGGCGGCCGAGCATGGCCGCACATTCGTCCGCGCTATAGCGGTCCCCCGCCTTCACGCCGACGGTCTCGCCATAGCACACGGTCCAGACCGGCGGGCTCGCGATGGTGTCGAGGTAGGCCTCGGTCCTGAGCCCCTCCCACTTCGAGACGAGCGGAATGGCCTCTTGTAGGAAAAGCTGCTCGGGACCTGCATGCGAGAGCCGCGGCACATCGGCGGGCTGGTGCGGGCGTTCGCCGGTGAGGAAGACGCCGCCCCCGGCGATGATCGCCGCCAGGAGGACCACGTAGAGCGGGCTCCTGAGCGTGGTCCGGTCGATGCCCTGGTCTTTCAGGCGGCCCCAGATCCCGTAGACCAGGAAGGCAACGCCGAGCCAGAACCAGAGGTGCGGGTTCGTGTCGAGCGTGAAGACGTAATAGAGCGCTTCCGGCAGCAGCAGGAAGACGAGGCTCAGGTAGAAGGCCCACATGCTGTGGCTCTTCTTCGCGACCTCGCGCCAGTTGGCGATAAGCTTCATTGAGATTCTCCCATGAAAAAGCCCCGCACGAGGCGGGGCGGTCGGCGCAAAGCCGCGCAACCCTGAGGGTGCGTCAGTTGCGCGAATTAATGATCTGCGTTGAAGTGGTCCGGCGGACGCAGCGTGACCGGTTTCCCAACCTACACCGCGTCACATCAATCCCCTGACGCTGCGTCCGCACCCTCACCCGGCAGGCAGGAGCTGATAGGCCAGCGTGTCCGTCCGGTCCTGGACGGTGGTCGTGCCGCTCTCGGTCGGGCACTGGTAGGTCAGGGTCAGGTAGACCGTGATCCGCCCGGGCCGGAGGATGGCCGGAGGGATCATCTCGATGCGCAGGGTCTGCGTGTCGTCGCTGAGCTGCCGGGGCGCGCGACCCGCGTTCAGCCGCTGCCCAGGCGTCGGGATGTTCAGCTCGTCCGTGAATATCGGCGTCCAGTCGGTGAGGCGACAGTCGACCCCGAGCTTCGTGCGCGCCGCCACCATGGTCATCACCACGTTGTCGCCCTGCCTCACCGGCTCTCGGATGTAGCTCTGGCCCTGGATCTGCCGGATCACCCGGTCATCTCCATTGGCCCGCGCCACATCCTGCTGCAGCTCGGAGACGGTGACCTCGAGGCGCGCGAAGCGGTCCACGAAGTCGCCTATCATCAGGTAGCCCTCGCGCAGCGGCCCGAAGGTCATCCCCCATATCAAGCTGGTGGCGCCGAAGATGGCAGCGATGGCGCCCATGATCTTTCCCAGCTCGATCACGCGGCCGGCCTTCGATTTCGGGAACTCGTCTCCGGTCATCTTTTCATCTCCCATTGCCGCTCCGGTAGTCTGGGTGGTCATGAAAAAGGCCCGCCAACGGCGGGCCGAACTATGTATTCTTGAAGATCAGGGGAAGGTCACGCCCCGGAGCGCGACGCGATCGGCAAGATACTGCATGTAGGTCTGCGCCTCGGTCTCGC
>NZ_JAATOS010000103.1:0-11999 GCF_011806505.1 Salipiger sp. HF18
TGATCTTCAACCGTCCCGGGCTTGCGCAGATCTCCTATCGCATTGGCACCTTCGGCACCTTCCGCAAGGCGATGCTCGACCAGATCCACCGCCAGCCCGAGCTTGCGGGCCTGTTGACCCGCGAGAGCGACGACCACGCGATCACCCTGCTCGAGCTCGTGGCCGCGATGGGCGACGTGCTGACCTTCTACAACGAGCGCATCGGCAACGAGATGTACCTGCGGCAGGCGCTGCACAAGGCCTCGGTCGAGCAGCTGACGGCGCTGGTGGGCTACATTCCGCGCCCGGCGCTTTCGGCCACCACGGCGCTGGCCTTCGAGATCGAGCCCGGCAAGACCACGCGGCTGTGGCAGGGGCTCAGGGTGATGAGCGTGCCGGGTCCGGACGAGACCGCGCAGATCTTCGAGACGCTCGAGGAAATCCGCGGGGCGGGGCGGCTGAACGCGGTGCCGGTGATGGCGCCGTTCCTGCGGTTCAACGCCTTCGCCGAGGCCCGCAGCCGCGCGCCACTGGCCGCCCCCGGCGGGCCGGCCCCGGGCGACCGCTTCGCCATCTTCGGCGACCGTCTCATCGAGGTGAAGGAGGCCGGCGCCACCGAGACCGGGCCGCGCGGCAGCTACCTGAACTGGTCGCCGCCGGTGCAGGCGGCAGATCTCGACACGATCTTCATGCGCGCCGCACCGGTTCTCCGCCGGCTGCTGTTCTTCGGCCACAACTCGCCCGACAGCTATACCGCCTACAATCCCGACAGCTCCGAGGCGCCCCAGAACCGCTGGCGGTCGCGGCCCATCGACGTGCATGTCCCGTCCTCGGCGCAGCTCTACCCGCTCTCCGCCAAGGTGGACGACCTCGAGCCCGGCGCCCACCTGCTGCTCGACGCGGGGCCCGGCACCGCGAGTGACGAGCCGCGCCTGCGCACTGCCCGCGTGATCGAGGTGACCGAGGGGCCGGTGCAGCTGCCGACGAGCCCGGTGGGCGACACGCCGCCCGCGATGACCGACACCGTGACCCGGATCCGGGTCCGCCGCACCATCCTTGGCCGGCCCGCGCTGGTGCCGCAGGTCGGCAGCAACCCGTTCATCCTGATGCGCGAGGGCGGCGGCACGCCCGCCCTCGCGGTCGCGGACCCGGGCCCGCAGAGCCTTTTCCCGCTCGCGGCGGTCCTGCCGGCGCTGTCCTCGGACGTGGTGGGCGCGGCCCCTCCGGGCGACCTCTTCCTCTTTGCGCGCAACCGGCGGGGCGGGCTGTCCTACACCTCGGTCTCGAACGCGCTGAACTGGCAGGATCTCGGCGGGCTGCTGACGTCGCCCCCGGTGGCGGTGGCGCTCGCCGGTGCCCAGGTGCGGGTCTTCGTGCGCGGCGCCGAGGCGGGGCTCTGGATGTTCGACGTCACCGGCGGCCCGGCACTGCCGCAGCCGCTGGGCGGCCTCCTCGCCTCGGACCCTGCCGCGGTCACCCCGGACGGCATCCGCATCGCCGTCTTCGCCCGCGGCATCGACGACGCGCTCTGGTGGCGCGAGCATGACGGCGCGGACTGGTCCGGGTGGGGGAGCCTGGGCGGTGCCATCGCAGGGACGCCCGCCGCCACGGCCACCGGGGCCGGGCGCTACGACGTCTTCGCCCGCGGCAAGGCGGGCCGCGTGCTGCACTTCCGGCAGGCCTCGGGCGGCTGGCAGCCGCCCCGGGACATCGGCGGAGACCCGGCGGGCGACCCGGCGGCCATCGGCGGCGGCCCGGACTGGGCGCTCTGCGCGGTCCGCACCCGCGACGGCCGGCTCGCCCATCTCTACCGCTCCGCCGAGACGTGGTCCGGCTGGACCGATCAGGGCGGCACGCTGGGCTCGGACCCGTCGCTCGCCGCCTCGGCCTCGCAGCTTCATGTCGCGGCCCGGTTTGCCGACGGCACGCTGGCCACCGCGGTGCTCTCCACCGGCCTGCCGACGTGGGTCCGGCATGGCGAGGGCTGGGGCGGCATCGGCGACCGCCGCGAGGCGCGGCTCTACGAGATCGGCGGCACCGATATCGCCTTCCGCGACTACGACTACCCCGACCGCACGTCGGGCGGCTGGCTGTCGCTGCCGCTGGAGCCGGGCGAAGACCCCGACGACGCGGGCGGTCTCGGGCCGCTCGCCAAGGGGCGCAAGATCATCCTGTCGGACGGCATCCGCCAGCACCGGGCCGAGGTGGTGCAGCGCTTTGCCGTGCCCTCGGCCTTCGGGCGCAGCCCCGATCACCTGGCCGTGGGCATCGCGCCGCCGCTGCCCGGGACCGCGGCGCAGGTCACCCTGATGGGCAACGTGGCCGAGGCGAGCCACGGCGAGACCCGCCGCGCGGAGGCGCTGGGCGGCGGCGACGCGGCGGTGCCGTTCCAGTCCTTCCGCGTGCCGCCCGGCGAGATCACCCACCTGCCGCAGGCGACCGAGGTCCGCCCCAAACCGCAGGTCGAGCTGCGCGTCGACGGGGTGCTCTGGCAGGAGGTCCCGCATCTCTACGGCCGCAGCGCAAAGGAACGGGCCTTTACCCTGCGCCTGCCGGCGGACGCCGAGCCCCGGGTGCGCGGCGGCGACGGACTGCGGGCGGGGGCGCGGTTCCCGACCGGGGCGCTGAACGTTCGCCTGACGCGGCGCCTCGGGGCGGGGCTCGCGGGGAACCTCGCCGCCGGGCAGCTCACGGTCGCGCTCGAGAAACCAGTGGGGCTGCGCGGTGTCACCAACCCGTTGGCGGCCTCCGGCGGTGCCCCGGGCGAGACCGCCGAGGACGCACGCACCGCCGCGCCCGACGGGATGCGCACCTTTGGCCGGATTGTCTCTCTGCGGGACTTCGCGGCGCTGGCGCTGGCCTCGGGGCTCGCCGCCAGGGCCGACGAGGCCTGGGTCTGGATGCGGATGCAGCGCACCGCGCACCTGACCGTCGCGGGCCCCGGCGGCGCCGCGCTGCCGCCCGAGACGCTGGTGCTGCTGCACGGGATGCTGACCGCGAGCCGCGATCCCAACCGGCCGCTGGTGCTTGCCAACATGGTCCGCATCCCCGTCGCGCTGCACGCCAGGCTGCTGCGCGATCCCGCCTATCGGTCCGAGGACGTGGCCGAGGCCGCGCGCCGCGCCGTGCTCGAGGCCTTCGATTTCGGCACCGTGGGCATCGGCCGGCCGGTGCACCTTTCGAACGCCCATGCGCTGCTGCAATCCGTGCCCGGCGTGCTGGCGGTGGACATCGACCTGCTGCACCTCGCCGATCACGCCGACCTGACGCCCGCCGAGCGCAAGCTCCGCGCCGTGACCGCAGCACCGGTGCAGCCCCACATCCGCCTGTTCCGCGCCAGGCCCACGCCGCAGGACCCGGCCCGGATCGACCGCTACCAGTCCGCCGCCTTTGCTCCCGGCCCGCCGCCGCCGGTGCTGCCCGCCGAGCAGGCCTACATCGCCGATCCGGCGACGGACCTGCAACTGACCGTCGTGGAGGCCCTGTAGATGCCCGCATACAGCCAGGCCGCCGATCACAAGCTCTGGAACCTGCTTCCATCGATCCTGCGCGAGCGCGACGCCGACCAGGGCTATCCCCTGCGCGCGCTGCTCGACATTGCCGAGGAACAGGCCGACGCGCTCGAGGCCGATATCGAGCAGCTCGGCCGCAATGCCTTTGTCGAAACCTGCGAGCCGTGGGCGATCCCCTACGTGGGCGCGCTGGTGGGCACGACGCTGCTGGCGGGCGACAACCGGGTGCAGGACGCGGCCACCGCCGAGGCGCTGTTCGAGGATCTGGAGGGGCCGTCCTTCGTCACCACCACCGGGTTGCGCAGCCGCACCGACACGCTCAAGACCGTCTACTACCGCCGCCGCAAGTCGACCCTGCCGATGCTCGAGGAGCTGGCCCGCGACGTCACCGGCTGGGCCGCCCACGCGGTGGAGTTCTTCGAGCGGCAGGTCTGGTCGCAATGGGTGCGCAACCGGCTGCGGATGCACGCGCTGGCGACGCCGGACCTGCGCTCGGTCGAGGTCATGGACCGGATCGAGACCGCCTTCGACACCACCTGCCGCACCGTGGACGTGCGCCCGCCCTCGCAGTTCGGGGGGGGGGAGAACATCCCCAACATCGGCTTCTACCTCTGGCGGCTGCGCTCGCTCGAGCTGCCGCAGATCACCGCCCGGCGGCTCGGTGGGGCGGGCGACTTCCGCTACCACCTGTCGGTGCTCGGCAACGACGCGCCGCTGTTCTCGAAGCTGCGGCGCGAGGGCGACGAGACCGGGCTCGCGACCGAGCTGCACGTGCCGCAGGCGATCCGTCCGGCGAAGTTCTTCGACGACCTGTCCGCCTATTTCGCGCTCCCGCTGCCGCGTCCGGGCTTCACCGCCTTCTACGGGGCGCCCGCGGGCATGGGGGCGCTGCCGCCCGCGCCGGATGCGAGCCTCTTCGTGGTGGTGGACGGCGCCGAGGTGCCGCCCGACGACATCCGCTGCCGCAACCTCGAGACATGGGCCCAGCCGCTGGCGAACCAGGTGGCCATCGACGTGGTGCGTGGCCGCATGACGCTGGGTGCGAACCGGGTACCGGCGGAACGCGTCGAGGTCTGGCGCTTCCAGGGCGTCCCGGGCGAGCTGGGCGGCGGCACCTACCGGCGCACCGCGTGGCTGATCTCGGATGATGTACCCGCCCGGCGGCTACGGGTGAACGCCTCGGGCGATGGCGACAGCTTCGCGAGCCTCGGCGATGCGCTGGCCGGGTGGGTGGCTGCCGGCCGCCCCGACACGATCATCCGGATCGAGGACAACCGCAGCTACGACGAGAACCCCACCATCCAGATCGCCGGCGCGCAGGGGCGGTTCCTTGCCATCGAGGCGGCGGACGGGGTGCGGCCGCACATCCGCCTCGCTTCGCGCCTCCGGGTGCAGGGGGCGAACCCCGACTTCACCCTTACCCTCGGCGGGCTGCTGATCGAGGGCGCGGTGGACATCCCCGGCTCGCTCGGGCGGCTGCGGCTGATCCACACCACGCTGGTGCCCGGCGGTTCGATTGCAGAGCCCGACCCGGACGCGCCGCCCGCGCCTGCGGGGCCGGTGATCCCGTCGGTGCGGGCCTCGGCGGTGCTGAACGGCGATCCGGCCAACACCGAGCTCAGGGTCGAGATGGCGTTCTCGATCACCGGCCAGATCCGGGTGCCGGAGAGCGCCGAGGGCATCTTCGCGCTCGACTGTGCCATCGACGGGCAGGGGGCGCAGGCGATCCGCGGGCTCGGCCCCTCGGCCGCTGCTTCCGGCCCTGCGCTGCACCTCGAGCGCTGCACCCTCCGCGGGGATGTGAACGCCCGGCAGATCGACCTTGCCACCGAGACGATTTTCGACGGCGTGGTCACCGTCGAGCGCCGCCAGACCGGCTGCGTGCGCTTTTCCTACGTCACGCCGGGCTCCGGGACGCCGCGCCGCTACCGCTGCCAGCCGGGCCTTGCCGAGCGCGCAGAGATCGCCCGCATCGGCGCTGCGGGCCCGCTGACCGAGGCCGGGCGCGACGCCATCCGCGCGCGGGTCCGGGCCCGGGTGCGGCCCGAATACACCTCCGAGGATTACGGCGACCCCGCCTACCTGCAACTGGCGCTGCTGGGTGCGAAGGAGATCGCGACCGGTGCCGAGGATGGCTCGGAAATGGGCGTCTGGTGCCATCTGAAACAGCCGCAGCGCGCCGACAACCTGCGGACGAGACTGGAAGAATACCTGCCGTTCGGACTGGATCCCGGGATCATCTACGTGACCTGAGCAGCCCGCGCATTTGAAAGGACGACGTGATGAGCGGAGATTATTCGCGCGACACATTCGAAGAGCTCCGGCGCTACGCGGCGCTGCGGATGCAGCAGGGGCGCGTGCTGCTGGACGCCGATTTCAACGAGATGGTCGACATCCTCAAGACCCGCATCGAGAAGCTTTCGCTCGATGCGCTGGGCAACCCCGGCTATTCGCTGCACGTGAGCCCCGGCGCCTTCGAGGTGAGCCTCGTGCCCGGCCCGCAGCCCGATCTCGCGCTGTCACCGGGGCGGGTCTACGTCGACGGCAAGATGGCCGAGATCTTCGAGGGCGAGACGGTCACCTACACCGGCCAGCCTTTCTATCCCGAGCCGCCCGACCTGCCGGTGGGCGATGCGGCGGTCTACCTCGAGCTCTGGGAGGAGGAGCTCACCTGGGTCGAGGCGCCGCTGCTCGACCCGGCGCTCGGCGGGGTCGACACCACGACCCGGCTGCGCACCAACTTCCGCCTGCATGTCGAGGGCGGGCAGGCCGCCGAATGCGGTCTCGACGTGGCCCCGCCGCCCTCGGCCGGACGGCTGACCACCCGCGCCGTCGCGGTGCCCGCCCCGGACGATCCCTGCATCCTGCCCCCGGGCACCGGCTACCGCGCCACCGAGAACCGCTTCTACCGGGTCGAGGTGCACGAGGCCGGTCCGCTCGGCACCGCGCGGTTCAAGTGGTCGCGCGACAACGGCTCCATCGTCTCGCCGGTGCGGCTGATGGCCGACAACGGCGGCCAGACCGAGCTTACCGTCGACCGCATCGGACGCGACCCGGTGCTGCGCTTCAGCCCGGGCGACTGGGTCACCGTTACCGACGACCACCGCGAGTGGATGGACGAGCCCGGCGAGATGGCGCGGGTCGCGGGCATCGACGAGGCGGCGGGCACGATCCTGCTCGAAAGCGCGATCCCGCAGATCGGGACGCGGGCCTTCGGTGCCAACCCCGACGATCTCGAGGCGCGGCACACCCGGATCCAGAAATGGGACCAGACCGGCGCCACCAACACGCTCGACCCCGAGGGGCTGATCCTCACCGGGCCGGGGCCCATTCCCATCGACGACGTGGGCGTGGGCATCGAGATCGAATTCTCGGTCGAGCCCGCCGGCGGCACCTTCCGGCGCGGCGACTACTGGACCTTCTGGGCGCGCACCGCCACCGCCGAGATCCTCGAACTGACCGACGCGCCGCCCGACGGCATCAAGCGCCACTACGTGCAGCTTGCCGCCGCCAGCGATCTCGGCGGTCCGAACCCGGTGGTCAGCAACTGCCGCCCCGTCGAAGAGACCTCGGACGAGGGCTGCTGCACCGTCGTCGTGCATCCCGGAGAGAGCATCCAGGCCGCCATCGACTCGCTGCCGCCGCAGGGGGGATGCGTCTGCATCAAGGCCGGGCAGCACACCGTGCCGGACACCATCACCATCGCCCGCGCCAACGTCCACATGCACGGCGAGAGCCCCGGCGCCATCCTGCGCGGCGCGGCTCCGCTTCTGCGCATCGACACGGGCAGCGCCGCGGTGCGCATCGACATGCTCGACTTCGTGGGCCGCGCGCCGATCCAGCAGCTTGTCGGCATCGTCGAGGTGCAGGGCGCGCAGGACGTCACCATCGCGGATTGCAGGATCGAGGGCTTCACCGACATCGGTGGTGGCGTCGGCATCCTTGCCACCTTCGCCACCCGGCTCACGCTGCTCGAGAACCAGATCGCCCGTACCAACTTCGGCATCGTGGTGCAGGACTACTCGCCGCGCCCGATCATCCGCGGCAACGTCCTGAGCTTCGGCGCGGCGCAGGCGGCGGACACGGCGGATGTCGGCATCTGGGTCGGCGACGTGATCGAGCCCGCGATGATCGACGGCAACACGGTCTCGGGCGCGCATCTGGGCATCGTGGTCAGCCGCAACCCCTTCGGCGCGCCGGTGTCCGTCGCGCGCGGCACCTCGGTCACCGACAACCTGATCCTCACCGGCGCGGGCTCGGGGCAGGGCGACCAGGCGGCGCTCGGCATCGACATGGCGGCGGAATACGGCATCGTGCGCGGCAATGTCGTGATGGTCGCCGCCTCGAACGGGGTGGGCATCCGGGTCGTGGGCTCGGGCTGCCTCGTCAACGGCAACATCCTGAGCGCTCCGCGCGCGCTCGAGCTGCCCGCCTTCGGCATCCTGCTGGGCTACGACGGCGAGACCGGCAGCGCGGTGGCCGACATCCGGGTCTCGGACAACCAGCTCGACGGTCGCATGCACGGCATCGTCACGCTGCGGGCGGTCTCGCCGAGCATAACGGGCAACACGCTTCTCGCGGTCGAGGGCGTGCCGGTCTTCGGCATCCTCACGCTCGACACCCCGCAGGCGACGGTCTCGGACAACCGCATCGAGGGCAGCTTCGTCGCCCTTGGCGGCAATGCGGGCCGCGAGACGCGCATCGCCGGCAACGACGTGTCGCGGGCCGGGGCGGGCGTGCTGCTCTTCAACGACCTGCGGCCCACGGTGTCGGACAACCGCCTGACCGGCTGCACCGCACTGGGCGCGGTCGCGGCGCTTACCCTCGGACGGACGGAGTTCACCGGCAACCGTGTCGCCAATGCCGGGATCGAGGCGCCGCGCGCCGTCGCCCTCGGGGCCTTCGGGATCTTCGGCGAGTGGCACGTGCAGGGCAACGAGGTGCTGGACACCGGCGTCGCGCCGGACGGGGCGAACCCGCCCAACGAGGCCTGGGGCATCTGGGGCGACCTGATCCTGCAGGCGCGGGTCGAGGGCAACCTCGTGACCTACGCCGACCCGTTCTCGCGCGATGTCACCCGCGAGGACCGCGCGCTGCTGATGCGCGGCCTGCTCGAGGTGCGTTTCGTCTTCGGCCCGGGGGAGCGGCTGGTCTTCGGCTATCCCGTTCAGATCCTCGGCAACAATTTCTCCGGGAACGGCGCCGGCGCGCTGGTGCAGCTTTTGGACCTGCCGCTGGCGGACCAGATCAACGCGCGGTTCGAGCGGGTGTTCTTTTCTGACAACTACTGCCTGCACGTGGCGGGCGACAACAGCGACAACCGCGCGACGGTGGATCTCGTCGGGCGTGGCTGCACCGTGACGGGCAATCAGGTGAAGGCCACCAACCGCGGCTTCTTCTCGTTCAACTTCAACGGGATGCGCGGGCCCTTTGCGGACAACGTGACCTCCGGCGGAACGCTGGGCTACGCGCCCTTCGCCCCGGCACCGGACGGGCAGAACAACTTCATCCTCGTGTGACGGAGCGTGACATGGCACTGGAAGACGCGATTGCGGAACAGCTCAAGCGGATCGGGACGCTGCGCAAGGAGTTCATCGACAAGGGCGCGACCCCCGACACCGCGAAACAGGTGCAGAACCTGCGCGAGGAGCGGGCGGCGCTGCTCACCGGCAGCATCCGCCGGCTCCGGCGCGACCGCGAGGCGGCCATCGCGCGCTTCGACAAGGAGATCGCGGCGCGCGAACGCGAGCTGAAGGAGTTGCAGCGCCCCACCGACCTTGATCTTGTCCGCCGCTCGGGCGGTGGCGGGGAGCCCGTGAAGGGCGGGAAGGACTGAGGTCTACGCAGGGGCTGGCTGGTCGGGCCGGGACGCGGAGGCACGCGCCTCGACCGCCCGGGCGATGAGGCTGCCGTCGTCGCGGGCGACGAGCGTTTCGCGGCCCGCGCGCAGGACGTGGACCGCGGCGCCGGCGTCGAGATTGCCGAGGTAGACAAGCTCGCGCACCCGGATCGGTGCCGTGCTGCGGGCGGCGGTCTCGATAAGGCGGGTGAAGCTTGGGAAGTAGAGCAGCCCCACCGCGTTGAAGTCGAGGCCGTGGCACGGCTCGATCCGCTGTGCCCCGGCAAGGGGCACGGTCCGGCCCCGCAGCGCGCGGGAGGTGTCGCGGGCGCGGGCGTCGAGCGCCATGAGGTCCGGCTCTGCCATCGGCAGCGCGCAGTTGCGGGCGGGCCGGGCGCGCACGATCCGGCGGTTCGAGCCGGTCTCGTCATGCGCCACGAAGGTCGAGAGCATCCGCAGCGCGCCGATCTCGCGGCCCCGGTGCAGGAACCGGTGCCGCGAGCCGAGCCGCGACGCTCCGGCGGCGGCAAGATCGGAGCGGATCTCGAGCGCTTCGCCAAGCAGCGGGCCGGTGGGCGCGAGCTCGAGCCGGGTGGCGCAGAAAGCGGCGTAGAGCGGGCGGCCGTCGGCGGTGCGGAAGCGCAGGCTCTCCTGCCCGAGTGCGCCCGCGATCAGCCCCCAGTGCAGGTCGCCGCAGAAGCCCAGAAGCCACTGTTCGGAAAGCCCGTGCGGCCCGAGCTGCTGCATCCCGAGTATCTGCCGCGCGACGCGCGTCGTGGCCGCCGCGGCGCTGGTCTGCGCGTCAAGCATCGCACACCTGCGTCGCGGCGGCGCCGAGCTGCGCTTCGATCTGGTCGGCGAGGTGGCGGCTGTCTTCCTCGATGCCAAGGAAGCGCCCCGAGCCCCAGGTGTTCAGCCAGCCGAGCCCGATGAAATGCAGTCCTTCGTGGGCGGTGACGCCGCGGTCGAAGACCGGCTTGCCGCGCGCGTCGAAGACATCGGCCTCGATCCAGCGATAGTCCGGGCGGAAGCCGATGGCCCAGAGCACCGAGGTGATGCCCGCCTCGGCTAGGTCGATGCGGGTGCGCTCCTGCTCCGGCGACCAGAGCTTGACGAAAGGCGGCTCCTCGGGCGCGTCGATGCCCTCGCGGGCGATATAGGCGTCGATCTGGGTGCGGATGCCGACGTAGGAGCGGTCGGCGTCGTCGAGGTTCTTGCCGAGGTCGGGCAGGAAGCGCACCTCTGTGCCGTCCATGTCGGCGAGCGAGCCGTAAAGCTCTACTCCATGCTCGAGGTGGAAGCGGCGCAGGTCGATCTCCTTGCCGCCGTCGCGGCCGGACATGTAGTGGTTGGTCTGGGTCTGCGCCTTCACCGGGTCGGGGTGCTCGGCGATGGTGACGGCATAGTGCCCGGCGTCGTAGAGCCAGTCGGTCGCGTCGCGTCCGCGGTACTTGCGCGGACTGCGCGGGGCGGGACCCACGGCGAGGTGAACGTCGCGCCCGGCACGGGTGAAATCTTCCATCAGCTGCACGCCCGACTGCCCGGTGCCAACGATCAGCACGCCGCCCTCGGGGAACTGGTCGACGTTGCGGTAATCGACCGAGTGCATCTGGAAGATCTCGGGGTCGAGCTTCTGCGCATAGGCCGGCTCGATCGGCATGTCGTAGCCGCCGGTAGCGATGACCACCTGGTCGCAGGTCCAGTCGCCCGCCGAGGTCTCGACGTCGAAACCACCCTCCGCGCGCGGCGCCACGCGGGTGACGGTGACGTGTTCGCGGAGGTCCGGGCGGGTCTTCTCGGCGAAAGCGTCGAGATAGGCGGTGATCTCGTCCCTCAGCATGAAGCCATCGGGATCGGTGCCGCCGTAGTCGCGCGCGTAGTGGAAATCGGGCAGGCGGCACTGCCAGTTCGGCGTCACGAGGCAGAAGCTGTCCCATCGGTTGCGGCGCCAGGAGTGGAAGGCGTCGTGGCGCTCGAAGACGGTGCTTTCGATGCCCTTCTGCTTCAGGCACCACGCGGTCGAGAGGCCGGCCTGTCCGCCGCCCACGATGACGACGGGGATATGCGGGGTGTGGGTGTCCTTCATGGGCTCGGTCCTCATTGCGAAATGTCCAGGCAGGTAATTTCGGCGCCGTCCCGGCCTTCGAGCCCGGCGATGCGCGTCTCGATGCTGTCGAGCTGCGCCATGGCCGAGCTGCAGGCGAAGCCGTACTTGGCGGCGACCCGGTTCGAGGCGCGCTCCATGGCGATGCGGGCGCGGGTCAGGAAGTCGTCGACGGGGTAGCTTCGGCCGGGCTCGAAAAGCTCGGCGACCACCGAGGAGGGGGAGTAGAGCCGCTCTTCGGCGCCGTCGGGCCAGCGGACGGTCCAGTAGGTTTCAGGCATGGTGGCCTCCGAGATCGAGATAGGGGTGGGTGGCGTGGTCCCAGAACAGCGCGCTGCCGCTCTCGTCGCCCAGACGGACGGCGCTGCCGGGGGTGACGGCACCGATGGTGGTGGCCTTGATGCCGCGATGGGCGAACCGCTGGCAGACGGCGCCGGCATCTCCGGGTGCCACCGAAAGCAGGAAGCCGAAGCTCGGGAAGCTGCGCAGCCAGCGGTCGAGCGGGACGCCGGGCGGTGGAGTGATGGCGGTGGTGTCGAGGTCGATGCCCACGCCCGAGCATTCC
>NZ_JAATOS010000104.1:0-11873 GCF_011806505.1 Salipiger sp. HF18
CGCGCCCGAGGCGACGATGTAGCGGTCGCCATCCGTAGGGCTGCCAGGCGGCGCGGTCAGGTCCCGGTCGAGGACGGAGAGTTGCACCAGCCCGTCGAGGATCCGCAGCGCCTCGTTGTGGGTGACATGCTGCTGGGCCCGCGCCGCGTGGATGTACGGCAGCAGCAGATGGGTCGTGGTGTCGGACATGGGGTCCTCAGAATGTGAGCGTAACGGATTTCGGCGCGCCCCGTCCCCCGAGGGCGGAGAGCTGAAAGATGCGGATGTCGAGGGTGTCGCCGGGGCCGAGCGGCGTGCCCCAGTCGGCGCTCTGCTGGGCAGCGGTGTAGACCGCACTGGAGGTGGTCGTGCTCAGCACCCGCTTGACCGTCGCGCCGTCGAGGATCTCGACCTCGTAGGCCCGCCATCGGCACTTCGACAGCGCCCCAGCTGTCGGCGGAAAGCGTGCGCGACCGGCGCGTCCAGCGGATCGTCAGATCGCCGCGCGTGCGAGACCAGCGCCACGGCTGCTCGACATGGGCGACCGAGAACGGCCGCAGTCCGACGCCCTCGGGCCTCAAGGCCTGTGCGACGTAGGTCTTGTCGCTGACCGGGCGGCTCGCGGGACCGATGCGCCAGTTCCACGGGATGCCGAGATCGGCCTCGGCGATCGGCAGCGAAGCGGGACTGTCGTCCAGCACCACAACGCGCGCGCCGGCGGGCGCCGGATTGCCCATGGCACCTTCGGTGCCGCGCTGGCCAAGCAGCAAGCGGTTCAGCCGATACCGGCCCGGCGCGAGCAGCTCCGCCGCGCCCGCCTGCACGATTTCCCAGACGCCGGGCGCGCTTTCGATGGCCAGCGCATTCGCCCCACCGAACAGGGTCAGGTCGGTGACGCTCTCCAGTGTGCCGGTCAACAGATCGACGACCAGAGCATTGCCGAGATCGAAGCGCGAGGTGGGCCCGGCGTAGAGGTCGGAGACCAGCGCCCCCATCCGAGCGCGGCTGCCAAACGTGGTCAGCAGCTCGAAGCCATCGGTCGACGGGCTGCGGAACACCGCCATCTCGCCCGGCCGGGGAAGAGCGTGCGCCGCCACAAACGGTCGATGCGCGGGCTGGTCCTCGGTCAGCTGCGGCACGTCCATCAGCACCGCATCCGGAGCGACGAACACGACGGCCCGCGTCAGCGACGCCGCGCGCGGATCGCCGGGCGGCAGGTCGTAGGTCGCGCGGTCCTGGCGCACCACCTCGATGCCGCGCGCGTCGGCGTCGGCGATGGAGACGAGCCGCAGATCGACCAGCCGCCCGTCATGCTCCAGTCGGATCGCGTCGGCCGGGTCAAGCGCGAGCCGCGAGGGCATCAGTCGGAACGCCGCCGTCTCGCGCCCCACCCACGCCTCCATCAACGCGCGTCGGCAGCGCCGTTCGGCCTCCTCGGGCGGCACCGCCATCGGGAAGGACTCGGAGGCAATGCGCGTCGTGTCCACGGTGATGCTCCGGGCCTCGACGAGGGCCGCGTCATAATCTTCGTCCGCCCGAGCGACCTGCCACTTCAGCGCCTGCGGCAGTTCCGTCTCCTGGCCGCGCGTGAACTCGAGGGTGTCACCCTCGCGGGCGGCCACCAGGTCGTCGGCCAAGAGGGTGGCGACGGAGGTCCGGCCGCGCATGAGGAACCGGATCACGCCCTCGGTCTCCACCGCGTAGAAGCCGAAATGCCGCGACAGCGTGGTGATCGAGGCGCGCGGACTTTCCAGCGCCGTGATGACGTAGCCTTCGACCGCGCCGCAGTGGCCGGTGACGTCGATGCGGTCCTCAGGCAGCCCGGCGCGCAGGCCGAGGTGGCGAACCAGCGCCGCCAGCGACACCGACCCGAGCCGGCCGGTTAGCCATTGGCCGAGCCACCAGTTCGCCCCGTCCGTCCAGACGTCGGTCAGCGCCGGGAACAACAGATAGGGCCGTGCGTCCCAGGTCCAGGCGGCGCATTCGGGGACGTGCACCATCCGGCCGCCGTAGACCTAGGACACCGGGTTGTTTGCCGGGGTGCCCCACCAGAGGTACGTCGCCTCGAGATAGGCGCGCTAGATGGCGTCGTCGCGCCAGCGCCCTGAGAAATGCGGCGTGAAGCTCTCCGACGACTTCGGATCGAAGAAGACGTTGGGCTGGTTCGTGCCCCGGTCGATGGCGGGGCAGCCGAGTTCGGTGAACCAGATCGGCTTCGACTGCGGCGCCCACGCCGTCGGCGTGCCGCTCTCCACCCCGCCCAAGCGATCGTAATGTGCATTCGTCCACCAGGCGCGCAGATCCTTGTAGCGGAAGACCCACGGCTTGGCCGCCGCGCCGTCGGTGATCGCGGTCCGGACCTGCGCGGTGCGATCCGCCACGTTGGCATAGAACCAGTCGAATCCTTCGCCGCCCGCGATGTTCCCCTGCAGGTAGGCGCGGTCGTAGATCGCGGGCCAGCCCTCGGCCGCGTCCGCATGATCGAACCCGTCGCGCCAATCGGAGAGCGGCATGTAGTTGGCGATGCCGACAAAATCGATCTCCGGATCGGCCCAGAGCGGATCGAGATGGAGGAACACGTCCCCGCTGCCGTCGCCCGGCTGGTGCCCGAAATACTCCGACCAGTCGGCCGCATAGCCGATCTTCGTCCCAGACCCGAGGATCGATCGCACATCCTCAAGCAGGTCCCGATACGCCTGCACCGCCGGAAAGGTGCTGGCGCCAGAACGGATGCTGGTCGGCCCCGGCATCTCGGTGCCGATCAGGAAGGCGTCCACCCCGCCCGCTGCCGCGCAGAGATGGGCGTAGTGCAGCACCATGCGGCGCAGGCCCCATTCGCCGGGCGTGCCGGTCCACGAAACCGACTGCCCCGAGACGCTGAAGCTCGCGGGCGTGGCTGCGCCGAACAGCGCCGCGACCTGCGCGGCCGCCGCGGCGGTCTTGTCGATGGTTCCTGCGAAACCCGCCGCCGGAGAACAGGTAATCCGACCGCGCCACGGAAAGGCGGGCTGACCCGTCCCGGTGGCGTTGCCGGAATACGGGTTCGGCAGCGTGTTGCCGGGCGGCACATCATCAGAATGAACGGATAGAAGGTGACCCGCAGCCCGCGCGCCTTCATCTCCTGGATCGCCTGCACCACCGCGAAGTCGGACGGCGTGCCGCCATAGACCGGCCGGTCCTGATCGTCGCGGCTGACGAGGAAGGCATTGGCGCGGCTAACGCCATTGACCGACCAGCTGGCCGGCGTCGTCGACTTGGCCGACAGCTCGACGCCCGGCCGGACCTTGCACGATCCCGCGCGCAGGTCGTCGCCGAACCAGGCCACGACGAGACTGACGCTTGTCACAGCCGGGGCCATCGCCTGCAGCCGGTCCAACGCCTCCACCATGTCCGTGGAGTCGGCCATCGCGTTCAGGTTCTCGGGCACCGTTGCGCCGCCATCGGTCTTGCGGATCGCCTGCGTCGCATAGGTGAATTCCTCTGAGGCCGGGATCATGGCGACCGCGCGGGTCAGACCCTCGGCGGTGTCGGGATCGGCGAGCGGCCGGAAGACCTCGAAGGAGAGTTGCGGCAGGCGGTTGCCATAGGTGGACAGCGCGAGTTCCTCGAAGACGATATAGGCCGTGCCGCGATAGGCGGAGTATTCGCCGCACCCATCTTCGCCGCGATGAACGGATCGGCCGCCTGCGCCTCGTCACCCGGATACCAGCGCCAGGTGACACCGGAGAGGTCCATCGGCTTGCCGTCGGCCCAGAAGCGGCCGATGCCGGTGATCGGACCCTCGCACAAGGCGACGGCGAAGCTGGCGTAGTAGAGATATTCGGTCGTCTTGACCTTGCCGCCCCCGCCACCCTTGCCGCCGCCCTAAGTGGTCGTCTTCATCTCCTCACGAAAATCCGTCGCCCAGATGATGTTGCCGCCCATGCGCATGCGCCCGTAGAGTCGCGGGATCACCGCGCCTTCGGTGGCCGAGGTGATGCGCAGTGTGTCGAGCCGCGCGCCCTCGATGCGCTGGGTGGGCGCGAGTGAGGTGATGATCCAGCTGTCCACGACCGAGCCGATGCTGGAGCCGATGAAGCCGCTGATGGTCGCGGCGCTGACGCCGAGGATCGCGCCGCCGATCGAACCGCCAATGGCGGCGCCTGCTGCGCCGAGAACGAGGGTAGCCACTCTTTTCTCTTGATTTGGGGCGCCAGTGGCGTGTGAACTCGCGCCCAGCCGTTAAGGTGGAATGCACGCCAACGCTTGCTACGAGCCACAGAGCTATTGTGCAGCCGGAGAACGCCACTTTTTTCTTAGCTGGAATTCAAGGTGACGTTGGGGTTAGTGTTCTTTCGCGTCTTTGAGTCTGCTCAAGGTGCGCGCATCTGCTCTCTCAAACTTTTCATTGAACCAAAATGCATTATCAAAGTCTGTTCCGATGCGGACTTCTGTTCCGCAAAAATACCTTTTGCGGTTCCAGATCATCCCGAAGTGCCTACCAGGGCCGATACGCCACATCCCAACGAGTTGAGGTGCGCCACCGCTCAATGGATCGGATCCCAACTTGAGCTCGTCAAAGAACACCCTAAATGCACCGCGACTTGTTCCAGGCTCAGTCTGGCTATCGGAAAGTGACCGCCTTACGTGTGCTGCTCCAGAACCATCAATAGCAGCTAGGTAAGAGCGAGCCTCCTCTACTGGGAGCTCCTCATTTTTCCACAGTCGCCCATTCTTTTCATACCGCGTTCGCCAAAGGCGGAATCTTGACTTCATGCCCTCTCCCTCGCGAGAGCCATGGAAAATCGTGAAGCTATTTATAGGTGGATTTTGAGAGTTCCTTATTGCGCTCTGAAATAACTTGACAGTTTTTGCATGCCGCTCTGCAGGGGGTGCTGTCCTGCTAAACAAAATTCCAGCATCTATTTGCGAAATGATTTGGCTTAATATGAGCGGCGGAAAGTAAGCATCCCCGCAGAACCCAAAGATGTCAGGCGTGAACTGTGAGGCAAACACCTTTTGACCGGAGTCCCATCGGGATTGCGCCCCTCCCCAAGTTATTCTGCTATCGGATACAATATAAAGCGCGCACGGGCCGCGTTGGTCTACTGAAAGCTCTACAGCGATCGACGTCATTGACAGCCCTGTTGATCCAAGTATCGTGTGACGAGAATACGGCGGCTAAGGCCGCCGTGAACGAGGCAACTCCAAACCGCCCCCAAACACGCATGTGGGGTGCTCGAGGTGAGGGTCCGTCGGCTTGCCGGCGGGCTGTTTGGTATCTGATCGCCATCCAACGCAGTATTGTCACGCCAACCTTGCTCTATCCAAGTGGAGCTTAACCGCGAAAATTCATGATTGGAAACAGGAAGGCGAAGGCGATGCGCCGCCGCCAGGAGTTGGTAAGCGGTTCCTCGATCACGCCGAGCCGCTCATAGGCGTGGAGGAAGGTGCCGGGCCCGATCAGGATCCCGACATGCTTGGCGATGGCGCGAGGCTTCATGCGGAAGAGCACCAGCGCGCCGGGACCGGCCTTGCCAGGCGACACCTCGATCATCATGCGACGTGCCCCCTCGGCCAGCACCTCGCGCGGGCCGGTCTCGCCCCAGTCGCGGCTGTAAGGCGGGATCGGGGACGGCCCGGGGCCGATGACCTCGCGCCAGATGCCCCGTGCCAGTCCGAGGCAGTCGCAGCCGACGCCCTTGAGGCTCTCCTGGTCGTGGTAGGGCGTGCCGAGCCAAGACCGCGCGATAGTGATGAGGCGGTCGGGATCCGCGGACGTCATAGCACGGACCCTTCGGGACCGGCGCCTTTCGTGGCGTAGCGCAGCACGGCGTCTTGGCCGGGGATATGCGGGAAACCGCGGAAGTTGGCGGTGTTGGCGAACTTCGCGCCACAGGTCTTCATGCGCTTGTCGCAACCCGCACGGATGGTGAAGGCATCGCCCTCGGAGATCTCGCGCACTGGCGCTTCGAGCAGGGTCAGAACAGCGATGCCGTCCATGACGTCATGGCCCAGCCCGCCAGCGCGATGAGCACGGTTCCGGTCACCGGCTTCGTGATGGCGCGCGTCCAGGATTGCGCGCCGGAGGCGTAGCGCTTCATCAGCTGGAAGGCGGTCGTCGTGCCATCGCCGTTGCCGATCGCCTGGTCGGCGGGCGACGGCGTGCCCGAAGGCAGGCAGGACTTGTGGTCGCCCCAGTCCTTGAACCGGAAACCGTGCAGGCGACCGTTCCGTGCCTCGAAGAAGGCGACGACCGCTGCCAGATCGTCGGCGCGGCGGATGCCATAGGCGACGTCATAGCGGCGGCGCGAGTTGGCCCAACTGGCGTTGCGCTCCTCGTCGCCCGAGGCGAGCTCGACGATCTGCGTGCGGCGCTCGGGCCCACCGCGCGCACCGCGGCTGATGTTGTCGGGAAACCGGACCTCGTGGAACGCCATCAAGTCTCTCCATGGTTCGTGCTCAGGCCCCCGCAACCGGTTCCCACTTGCGGGATCGCACTCACATGCCTCTCCGCCCGAGCGAGACGGCGCGGGCAATGTCGGCCGCGACCTGCTTGCGGGATTGCCGGAAGCTTTCGGCGTCGCGCGCCATGATGGTGACGTTGACCCCGCCGCCCGCGCCGTAGCTCTGCGCCTCACGCCGCGACAGCACCCGCTCGCCCCGCTGCGGGATCGCCGGCACCTCATCATGCCGAAGCCCGGCCATGCCGCCGGAATGCATCCGCGGCGCAGCGGCGAAGGCCATGGCCGGGACTAAGCGCGACGGCCCAGCCGAAGCGCACCTCGATCCGGTCGGTCAGCGCCGCGATGGATCGGTCCGCCCCGTCGATGCGTCCGTCCGAGCGAATGGTCTCGATCCGGTCGAGATTGTTGGCATAGGTGATCTCGGCCGACACCACGTTGCCGAGCGCGGTCCCGTTTCACGTGCTCGATCCGTTGAAATGGCCAAAGCGCTTCAGTTCGAGCGCGGCGGGCGTTCCGGCGCTGGTGGTCGTGCCGACCGTCTCGCCCTGCGCCACCAGCCGCGCCGTGGCGGTCAGCAGGCCAGACCGCTGCATCTGCCAGGTCAGCTGGTCTAGCACGCAGCCGGAATACATCGCGTATCGCGGGACCTCCGGCATGCCGGTCTCGATCGACATCGAGGGCAGCGTCCAGGACCTCGACTGGAACTCGTGGGTGTACGGGGCCTCCGCGCCCGTGGTCGTGGGCGCGCCGGAGGCTGCCTTCAGCCAGAAGCCGAAGGCCCCGGCGTCCAGCGGCACAACTACGTCGCCGTCCGCCGCCACCGCATCCTTGATCGGCGCCAGCGGATCGCGGCCGTAGCCGAGCAGCTCGGAGTTCAGCAGCGGCTGCTCCGCGCCGAGCGAGGTGCTGGCGAAGAGCATCTTCGTGAAGCCGCCCACAGGCGGGGTTCCATAGGTCGTCTCGAACGTAAGCGCCATCTGCGCCCGCGCCCCTTGGGCTCGTGCCATGTTCGTCTCCTGTGATCGATAGGGTCAGGCCAGCGGATCGGCCGTCGATTAATGCAGCACCACCGGGATCACAGCCGCCTTCAGGCTGGCCGCGCCTTCAACGGGTAAATCGACCGGGCGCGGTGCTTCTGCCTCGACCCAGTCGCAGAGTCCGCCCAGCGTGCGGTCGGCGGCGAGCGCTGCACCGACGCTGGCGGTCAGCGTGTCGAAGGCGGCGTCACGGTCGGTGCCCTGCACAATCGCCTCTATCTCGGCCCGGTGCTGGTAGTGGTCGTGCAGCGGTGACAGCGTCACCTCGGGCTCCCCTGGCTCGCCATCGCGCAGGATCAACAAGCCCTCGGCTGGGATGCGCTCGGGTAAAACTTCGCCGCGCAAGGCGGTGGCGGACAGCGCCGAGAGCCGCGCGTGCAGCGCGGTGAGTATGGTTTCGCGTGGGGTGGGCATTCCGGAAGTCGATATCTCTGGTTCATAGCTGGGGAAGGCAACGCAATTCGATCAATACCGTTCGCATCCGGTTTGGACGCTTTCAGCAAGGTCTCGGACAAAGTAGGCGGCATGCGAACGCGCGTCGATCAAGCGTTCAATTTCGGCTGCCAATATCCGCGTTTCGGATTCGCTCAGCGTCACATCTGTCCACACCAGAGAATTCGATTGAGCAAATGATAAGTCGACGTTCGCGGGGTCAACGTAAAGTAGTAAGCTCTCGGATTGAAGGCTTGCATCAGTCCCGAAGTCTCGGATCTTTCGTGCCAGCTCTTCTCCGGCGGGACCGCTTTCGCCCAGCTTGGACGATGCGTAATCTAGGACGTCATAAATAGTGAGGGGCTTTGGGCGCGGCGAGGCGCCTGTCATCGTTCCAATGAAGTCCACCCCGATCATATCCGAGAGGTATTTTTCCACAAACTGCACCACCAGTCCCGTGGCGAACGCTACAGCCGGCAGAGCCTCGACATGGGGAATGTCCCGCCAGTAAATGTCACAATAGCCTCCCTCCATTCGTCTCTCAAAGGCATTTCCACCAAGTTCTTGAAAAAGCTTTGGGTAACGTTCCTCTGTGAAATGGGCAACGCCAGCCGGGTAGGTCATATCTTCGGCGAGATATAGAAGGCCAGTGCCGAGCCATGCAATATTCTCAAACAGGTTTTCTCCGAGTGTACAAACTGCCTCGAACTTCAATAGTTCAAGCTGTTCCTCAATATCGATAAGGTCATCGCGTGAGGTTTCGAGTTGTCTCGTAACCTCTTGAAGTTCCTCCGCAGCTTCTTGGCGTTCAGTATCTATTTCGGCGTAGGCGACAGTGAGTGCATCATGCTGTATTGACAGGTCGGCTAGCTCGGCGCTCTTTTCTTCTATCTCCTCCTGCAGGCGGTCATCTTCGGCTCGAGCCTGCGCGCTCAGGTGATCCTGCCACATCGTCCAAGCTAGGCCTACGACACCGACAACAACCGGAATAAACGCAATCCAGAACCCGGTCTTTTTCCAGAATGGAACACGGGCTTTCTCTAGTTCATGTTCGAGCTTCTGGACTTTCAGCGCGAGTTCAGTTCGTTCTAGGTCTACTTCCTCATTGGCCATAGTGTGCGACTCCGATTGTGCCCCTCACCCAGTTGAGTGCGTGAAGAGCAACCTGCCTTTGATATTACTGAGGATTGACCCATTTGGACAGGACGTTGAGAACGCAGGCCGTCGACGTCGAGCTTCACCCAAGGAGGTTCTTTGTCCATTGGCCCTCTACCCAGTTCGCGACGATCAGCCCCGGCACGCTATCCAACGCCCGCTCTTTATCCCGGTCGAGGTTCAGCCGCTTCGGAAGCTTAACCTGCGGGACCAGCAGGAAGATCGGCGCGGTGACCTTGCCGCGCCCGGTTTCGACCGCGACACCACAGCCTGACCCTTTGTGTTCAGCCTTCCCTCCGCCACCAGCAGGCTTGGTCCCGTCCGGCGATAGACGAAGCGCAGGCTCAGACCGCGTCGCCGCCACCATTCGCCGGGCGTAATCCGGCGACCACGCAAACCTCGACCTGCGGCGGGCAGCGGGATCGTCAGCCAGAATCCGTCTTGCGAGCGGATCAGCGGCCCTGTGTCATGCGCGCCGACGATGACCGGAGCCTTGGACCAGACCAGCGCCGCAGCATCGAGGCTTTCGCCCGACCGCGGGAAGTTCTGGTTGCGGATCGAGTTCGCAAGCCGCCGCCCAAGCCCTGCGCCAGTGATATGTGTGCGCCAGGCAGTCTTGAGTCCGCTCCCGGCCTCGCGCATAGCGGCCGTCACGGCGCGCTCCCCGGCAGCAACCTCGGCCGTCATCATGGCGACGATGTCAGGATCGATGTCCAGCTTCAGTTTCACGCGGGCCTCAGATCAACGGTCCAGACCAGCCGCTCGCGGTCGCGGACGGGCTCGCCTTGTATGAGGAAGGCGTCCCCGTCGATCTCCAAGCGATCGCCGGGGCACGGGTTCGCGACATCGGCCACGCGTAGGTCAATCCGAGTGGTCTCGGTCCAGAGCCGCGCGTCGCCGAAGTCAGCGACCATGTCGGCACGCCGGGCGGCGACGCGAATCAGCATGGACGCGCCGCCCTCGGCAACGTAGACCGCGTCCCGGCCGATGTTCGGGTCGGCGAAGAGCGCATCAACCACGGCGGCAAAGGCCGTCATCAGAAGCTCGCGTTCAGGCGCACTCGGCCGATGGTGTCACCGGCTCCGCCAGCAACGGCTTCGGTGGCCGCGCCGATCAACTTGTTCGATGTGGCCACGCTCATGGTGCGCTTGTTGGTGTCGTCTCAATAGACCTTCGTGCCGACGGTACAGGCCTGCGAGCCAATCTTGGTGAGGTCGAATACGCCGGTCAGGGCGGCTTCGACAGGATCGTTCAGGGCAGCGTCTGCAGATGCGATACCGAAGATGGAGCCAACGAACAGGCCGTCGCCGGAGGTCACGGCATAGGGTGCGGTGAGCGCGACGGTGTTGCCGGGCTGGACGTAGTTTTTCATTGTGGGATCCTTTGCAAACAGGAACGGGCGGCCCAATCGGACCGCCCGTCAGAAGTGGGATTTCAGCGTTGGCCCGGTTAATGCACCCGGGTTCTTGTAGAGGCCGCGCCAGTCGATGGCCTTGGCGCCGAAGTCGAGGCGGCACTAGATCTCGGCGCCGTCGACATCGAAGCCGTTGCGGGTCTCGATGTAGGCGCCCTGCTGGCCTTCGAGATAGGCATACTCAATGGTGTCGATCTGGTTCGGGCTTGCCGCCAGATACCAGGCGGTCTCGCTGGCGGCATCGAGGCGCGGCTCGCTGATCGGCGCCAGCGTCCGGATCGACTGCGGCACCACGCTGAAGGTCGCGGCGGGCACGAGGTTCTGAGCGACCAGCTGCTCGGCCTTCAGTTCCTGCGAGGCGGGCACGATCAGGAAGGCGGGCCGGACGTTCAGCACGGTCTTCTTGTCTAGCCCGGTCTGCTTTGGCCATCGCCGCCCGCGCCGCGCCCATCGCATCGACCGCCAGCGCCGTGCTGGTGCCAGCGAGGTTCTTGTGGGTGGTGTGGAACAGCGCATTGCCGTCGGCCATCGCCGGGTTGGCGGTGATTATCCCCCAGACCACGTCCGACTCCACCTGGGCGATGGAGTTGCCGTACATCACGAGTAGGCCTCGTAGGCCCGCCGCAGGGTCTTGTTGGTGACTGCCGACAGGATCTCGGGGAAGTCGGAGGTCGAGTGCAGCGTGCGCGTCGCCACCTCGTCGCGCGACAGGCCGCGCGTGTTCACCCCGGCATTAGCGGCGAACTTTATTCGATCGAAGATGCCGGGAGGCGGTCTCAGCCTGATTTGCGCCCTGCCGAGGATTCTTTTCGCCAAAGAGGTTCATCTGCTTCCATCAAAGTCCTATTCTTGCACCATGGAAGGCGAAACCCATTTTCAGGAACTTGTGCGCTGGGCGGAAGAGCGGCTTCGCGAGCAGATCGCGACCGTCGATTGCATTCGAAACGATATCGGCTTGGCACCAAGTGACGAGCAGATTCTTGAGCACGTAGACCGCCTAGAAACGACGCGCGCTGCAAGCGAAATGGTAGCGAGAGCATTCGAAAATCATCAGAAACCGTTGCTGGAACATGACCTCGGAGTTGCCTTTCAAAAAGGTCTTGCACCCGGTGGTAAACCGCATCCAAGACGAGATTCCTATGTCGCGCTGCTAGATGTTTTTCTTGAGGCATGCCGCTTCGATAGGGATCAATTTGATGCCCTTTCTCTGCATGCGGCAGGGTACGTTGAAATGGGTTCTCCGATGCCCTACGAAATCCGTCGTTTCATTGCCGCATACCTGAAGGGTGATCTGAAACGACCAAGTGTGAAAGGCGCTCCACGAAAAGGGGACCGATAGTGCCCCGCGGCGTGGTGTAGGAAGCCGCGAGCGTCGCTGATCGCGAGGCTGGCGGTCATCGTCGATCTTCG
>NZ_JAATOS010000105.1:0-11854 GCF_011806505.1 Salipiger sp. HF18
CAGCTCGAACGGAGCCTTGGCGTTCATCGGCAGCAGGGCGCCGAGGCGCACGCGGCCCGGGGTGGTCTCGTAACGCTTGACGATCTCCTGGCCGGTCTCGTCGATCTGCTTGACCCGGCAGGTGATCTTGGCGTGCAGGTGCACCTCGCCCGCGGTCAGGGCGTGTTCGACTTCCTCGATGGACGAGAAGGCCATGCCCTCACCCTTCATGCCTTCGCGCATGATGGTGGTGTAGTAGAGACCGAGGATCATGTCCTGCGACGGCACGATGATCGGGCTGCCGTTTGCAGGCGACAGCACGTTGTTCGTGGACATCATCAGGACGCGTGCCTCGAGCTGCGCTTCCAGCGACAGCGGCACGTGAACGGCCATCTGGTCACCGTCGAAGTCGGCGTTGAACGCCGAGCAGACGAGCGGGTGCAGCTGGATCGCCTTGCCCTCGATGAGCTGGGGTTCGAAGGCCTGGATACCGAGACGGTGAAGCGTGGGCGCGCGGTTCAGCAGAACCGGGTGCTCGCGGATGACCTCGTCGAGGATGTCCCAGACTTCCGGACGCTCTTTCTCGACCAGCTTCTTCGCCTGCTTCACGGTGCTCGACAGACCCTTGGCCTCGAGACGCGAATAGATGAAGGGCTTGAAGAGCTCGAGCGCCATCTTCTTCGGCAGGCCGCACTGGTGCAGCTTGAGTTCCGGACCGGTCACGATGACCGAACGGCCCGAGAAGTCGACGCGCTTGCCGAGAAGGTTCTGACGGAAGCGGCCCTGCTTGCCCTTGAGCATGTCCGAAAGCGACTTCAGCGGACGCTTGTTGGCGCCGGTGATGACGCGGCCGCGACGGCCGTTGTCGAACAGCGCGTCCACGGCTTCCTGCAGCATACGCTTTTCGTTCCGGACGATGATGTCCGGAGCGCGCAGCTCGATCAGGCGCTTGAGACGGTTGTTCCGGTTGATCACGCGACGATACAGGTCGTTGAGGTCGGAGGTCGCAAAGCGGCCGCCGTCCAGCGGAACCAGCGGACGCAGTTCCGGCGGGATGACCGGGATCACCGTGAGGATCATCCACTCGGGACGGTTGCCCGACTCGAGGAAGGATTCCACCACCTTGAGGCGTTTGATGATCTTCTTGGGCTTCAGCTCGCCGGTGGCCTCCTTGAGGTCGGCGCGCAGCTGCTCGGCCTCGGCTTCGAGGTCGATGGCCGCGAGCATCTCGCGGATCGCCTCGGCGCCGATGTTGGCGGTGAAGGCGTCCATGCCGAACTGGTCCTGAGCGTCGAGGAACTCGTCCTCGGTCAGCATCTGGCCATAGCTCAGGTCGGTGAGGCCGGGCTCGATCACCACGTAGTTCTCGAAGTAGAGAACGCGCTCGAGGTCACGCAGCGTCATGTCCAGCATGAGGCCGATGCGCGACGGCAGCGACTTCAGGAACCAGATGTGGGCGCAGGGCGCGGCCAGTTCGATGTGGCCCATGCGCTCGCGGCGCACTTTCTGCAGGGTGACCTCGACGCCGCACTTCTCGCAGACGACGCCGCGGTACTTCATGCGCTTGTACTTGCCGCAAAGGCACTCGTAGTCCTTGATCGGGCCGAAGATACGCGCGCAGAACAGGCCGTCACGCTCGGGCTTGAACGTGCGGTAGTTGATGGTTTCCGGCTTCTTGATCTCACCGTAGGACCACGAAAGGATCCGCTCGGGGGAGGCCAGCGACACCTTGATCTCGTCGAAGACCTTGGGCGGCGTGAGCGGGTTGAAGGGATTGTTCGTCAGTTCCTGGTTCATGTCGTCTTCCTAAATGACAGGGCTTGGAGAGAGGAACCGCGCGACCGCAGAGGGCCGCGCGGTGGCTGGAAGGGCCGTTATTCCTCGTCCTCCGCGTCCAGGAGTTCCATGTTCAGGCCGAGGCCGCGGACTTCCTTCACGAGCACGTTGAAGCTCTCGGGAACGCCCGCCTCGTAGTTGTCCTCGCCCTTGACGATGCTTTCGTAGACCTTGGTCCGGCCGGCCACGTCGTCCGACTTCACGGTCAGCATTTCCTGCAGGGTGTAGGCGGCGCCGTAGGCTTCCAGGGCCCAGACCTCCATCTCCCCGAAGCGCTGGCCGCCGAACTGCGCCTTACCACCCAGCGGCTGCTGCGTGACGAGCGAGTACGGTCCGGTCGAACGCGCGTGGATCTTGTCGTCGACAAGGTGGTGCAGCTTCAGCAGGTACTTCATGCCCACGGTGACGCGACGCGCGAATTCCTCGCCCGAGCGGCCGTCGAACAGGCGCGACTGGCCCGAGGTGTCGAAGCCGGCACGCGTCAGCGCGTCGTTGACGTCTGCTTCCTTGGCGCCGTCGAAGACCGGCGTCGCGATCGGAACGCCACGGGTGACGTTGCCTGCCGCTTCCACGAGGTGCTCCTCGTCCATGCCGGCGATGCCCTCTTCGTAGACATCGTCGCCATAGGCGATGCGCATCGCTTCACGCACCGGCGTCAGGTCGCCAGACCGGCGGTAGTCCTGCAGCGCCTCGTCGATCTTGATGCCGAGACCACGCGAGGCCCAGCCCATGTGCGTCTCGAGGATCTGACCGACGTTCATGCGCGACGGCACGCCCAGCGGGTTGAGGCAGAAGTCGACCGGGGTACCGTCCTCGAGGAACGGCATGTCCTCCATCGGGACAACGCGGGAAATAACGCCCTTGTTGCCGTGACGGCCGGCCATCTTGTCGCCCGGCTGCAGCTTGCGCTTCACCGCGACGAAGACCTTGACCATCTTCATCACGCCCGGCGGCAGGTCGTCGCCACGACGGACCTTCTCGACCTTGTCCTCGAAGCGGGCATCGAGCGTGCGCTTCTGCGCCTCGTACTGCTCGTGCAGGGCCTCGACGATCTGCGCGTCCTGCTCTTCGGCAAGCGCGAGCTGCCACCACTGGCCGCGGCTCAGGCTGTTGAGCAGCTCCTCGTCGATCTCCGAGTTCGGACGCACGCCCTTGGGGCCCTTCACCGAGGATCAGGTCCTTGAGACGGGCATAGATGTTGCGGTCGAGGATCGCGAGTTCGTCGTCCCGGTCACGGGCCAGACGTTCCACTTCCTCGCGCTCGATCTGCAGCGCACGTTCGTCCTTCTCGACGCCGTGACGGTTGAAGACCCGCACTTCCACGACGGTGCCGTAGTCGCCCGGCTTCACCCGCAGCGAGGTGTCGCGCACGTCCGAGGCCTTTTCGCCGAAGATGGCGCGCAGAAGCTTCTCTTCCGGCGTCATCGGGCTTTCGCCCTTCGGAGTGATCTTGCCGACAAGGATGTCGCCCGGCTCCACGTCCGCACCGATATAGACGATACCGGCTTCGTCGAGGTTGCGCAGGGCTTCCTCGCCGACGTTCGGAATGTCGCGGGTGATCTCTTCCGGCCCGAGCTTGGTGTCACGGGCGGCGACTTCGAATTCCTCGATGTGGACCGAGGTGAAGACGTCGTCACGCGCGATGCGCTCGGAGATCAGGATGGAGTCCTCGTAGTTGTAGCCGTTCCACGGCATGAAGGCCACGATGACGTTCTTGCCGAGCGCCAGTTCCCCCATGTCGGTGGACGGACCGTCCGCAACCACTTCGCCCTTCTCGACCAGCTGACCCACCTTCACCAGAGGCTTCTGGTTGATACAGGTGTTCTGGTTCGAGCGCTGGAACTTGCGCATCCGGTAGATGTCCACGCCGGCGTCGCCGAGTTCCAGGTCCTCGGTGGCCCGGATCACGATACGCTGTGCGTCCACCTGGTCGACGATGCCCGCCCGGTGCGCCTGGATGGCAGCGCCGGAGTCGATGGCGACCTTGCCCTCGATGCCGGTGCCGACCAGCGGCGCCTCGGAGCGCAGCGTCGGCACGGCCTGCCGCTGCATGTTCGCGCCCATCAGTGCGCGGTTGGCGTCGTCGTTCTCGAGGAACGGGATGAGCGAGGCACCGACCGAGACCAGCTGCTTCGGCGACACGTCGATCAGGTCCACCGACTCGCGCGGGGCGAGGGTGTAGTCGCCCGACTGGCGGGTGTTGACCATCTCGTTGACGAACTTGCCGTCATCGTCGAGCGATGCGTTGGCCTGCGCCACGGTGTGACGCATTTCTTCGGTCGCCGACATGTAGTGCACTTCGTCGGTCACCTGGCTCTCGCGCACGACGCGATAGGGGGTCTCGATGAAGCCGTACTTGTTGACGCGGGCGAAGGTGGCAAGCGAGTTGATCAGACCGATGTTCGGGCCTTCCGGCGTCTCGATCGGGCACATCCGGCCGTAGTGGGTCGGGTGCACGTCGCGAACCTCGAAGCCGGCGCGCTCACGGGTCAGACCGCCCGGTCCGAGGGCCGAGAGACGGCGCTTGTGGGTGACTTCCGACAGCGGGTTGGTCTGGTCCATGAACTGCGACAGCTGCGACGAGCCGAAGAACTCGCGCACGGCGGCAGCCGCGGGCTTCGCGTTGATCAGGTCCTGCGGCATGACGGTGTCGATCTCGACCGACGACATGCGTTCCTTGATCGCGCGCTCCATGCGGAGCAGGCCGACGCGGTACTGGTTCTCCATCAGTTCGCCGACGGAGCGGACACGACGGTTGCCGAGGTGGTCGATGTCGTCCACTTCGCCCTTGCCGTCACGCAGCTCGACCAGCGCCTTGATGCACTTGACGATGTCGTCGCGGTCCAGCGTGCGCTGGGTGTCCGGCTTCTCGAGGTTGAGACGCATGTTCATCTTCACGCGGCCCACGGCCGAGAGGTCGTAGCGCTCGCTGTCGAAGAACAGGGTGTCGAAGAGCGACGAGGCGGCCTCGACGGTCGGCGGCTCGCCCGGGCGCATGACGCGGTAGATGTCCATGAGCGCAGAGTTGCGGTCCATGTTCTTGTCTTGCGCCACCGTGTTGCGCATGTAGGCGCCGACCGTGATGTTGTCGATGTCGAGCACGGGGATCTCGGTGATGCCTGCGTCGATCAGCTCCTTGAGGGAGCCGCCGGTCACGTCACCGTCCTTGTCGACGGTCCAGGTCAGCTCGTCGCCGGCTTCCACGTAGATGGCGCCGGTGTCCTCGTTGATGATGTCCTTCGCGACGAACTTGCCGACGATCTGCTCGAAGGGCAGCAGCAGCTGCTTCACCTTGCCTTCGTCGATCAGCTTCTTGACCGCGCGCGGGGTGACCTTCTTGGTCGCCTCGGCGATGATCTCGCCGGTGTCCGCATCGACGAGGTCATAGGTCGGGCGCGTGCCGCGCACCCGCTCGGGGAAGAACTTGGTGACCCAGCCTTCACCACGACGCAGCGAATAGCTCACGGTGTTGTAGTAGGCGTCCATGATCGCCTCCTGGTCCAGCCCGAGGGCATAGAGCAGGGTCGTCACCGGCAGCTTGCGGCGACGGTCGATACGGGCGAACACGATGTCCTTGGCGTCGAATTCGAAATCGAGCCACGAGCCGCGGTAGGGAATGATGCGGCAGGCGAAGAGCAGCTTGCCCGAGCTGTGGGTCTTGCCCTTGTCGTGGTCGAAGAACACGCCCGGCGAACGGTGCATCTGGGACACGATGACGCGCTCGGTGCCGTTCACGATGAACGTACCGTTCGGGGTCATGAGCGGCATGTCGCCCATGAACACGTCCTGTTCCTTGATGTCCTTCACCGACTTGGCGCCGGTGTCCTCATCGATATCGAACACGATGAGGCGCAGGGTGACCTTCAGCGGCGCGCTGTAGGTCATGTCGCGCTGCATGCACTCCTCGACGTCGTACTTGGGCTTTTCGAGCTCGTAGTTCACGAACTCGAGCACGGCAGTCTCGTTGAAGTCCTTGATCGGGAAGACCGATTGGAACACGCCCATGATCCCTTCGCCGTCGCTCGGCTGGGGCTGGTCACCGGATTTGAGGAAGAGTTCGTAGGAGCTTTTCTGAACCTCGATGAGGTTCGGCATCTCCAGAACCTCACGAATTTTGCCGTAGTATTTGCGAAGACGTTTCTGGCCAAGGAAACTTTGCGCCATAGGTCTGTTCACCTTTCAGCTTCTCACCGGACGCGCGTGCTGTCGGGCACCAGCGGCACGTCCATCCGAGACGGCGATTCCGATCCATTCCTGGCCTCTGTCCCACCAGAGGCCTCCCGATCCTGGAACTCGCCTGAGAAAAACCCCTGATTGGCTCGCTGTCGCGAAAGGGTCTCTCTGAGACGGGTTCGGCTGAGCCCGGGAAACACCCGGACCCAGCCTGAATTTCCGATCACATGCGGTGCGGATGCACCATGCGTGATTACTTGAGCTCGACTTCTGCGCCTGCTTCTTCGAGCTGCTTCTTGATCGCTTCGGCTTCGTCCTTGGACACGCCCTCTTTGACAGCCTTGCCGCCGGCTTCCACCAGCTCTTTGGCTTCTTTGAGGCCGAGGCCGGTGATGCCGCGGACTTCCTTGATCACGTTGATCTTCTTGTCGCCAGCCGACTTGAGGATAACGTCGAACTCGGTCTTTTCCTCTTCTGCAGCAGCTTCGCCGCCGGCAGCCGGACCGGCCATCATCACTGCGCCGCCAGCTGCGGGCTCGATGCCGTACTCGTCCTTGAGGATGGTTTTCAGTTCTTGTGCTTCGAGCAGGGTCAGACCGACGATTTGCTCTGCAAGTGCTTTAAGATCAGCCATTTTGCCTTTTCCGTATCTCTAGATGTGTTCCAACGTGCGGGTAATCAACCCCACGAGTATCTCGGGTGCGCTTACGCCGCCTTTTCCTCGATCGTGGTGAGGATGGAGGCGATGTTCGAAGCAGGTGCGCCGATCGCACCGGCGATGTTCGAAGCGGGTGCGCCGATGCAGCCGACGATGGAAGCGATGAGCTCCTCGCGCGACGGCATTTTCGACACGGCTTCGACACCGGCCCGGTCAAGGGCCGTCTCACCCATTGCACCGCCAAGGATTTCAAACTTCTTGTTGTCCTTGGCGAAGTCCTCGACCACCTTGGCAGCTGCCACGGGGTCTTCGGAATAGGTGAGAACGGTCATCCCCTCCAGGTAGGACGAGATGCTCTCGCAACCCATACCCTGAAGGGCGATCTTGGCGAGCCTGTTCTTGGCGACGCGGACCTGCGTGTCGGCCGCGCGTGCGCGCGCCCGAAGATCCGTCATCTCGGCAACCGTGAGACCCTCGTAGCGGGAAACCACCACGACGCCAGAGCTTTCGAAGATCTGGCCGAGTTCCTCGACCACTTTCTCTTTCTGGGCTCTATCCACAGTTTCACTCCAATTGATGGAGGGGCGACCCCCTCCGGCTCGATCAAGCCGGGTTTCCCCGGCCAAGACAGTCCGATCGGGTCGTCGCAGCGCGTCGCCGGAACACATAGGTCCGGAACGTGTGTCTCTTCCCGTCTCGGGCAGGAATTACAGGATCGCTCCAACCCACCGTCTCGGACGAAATGAAGGGCACCCGCGAATCGCGAACGCCCTTGCAAGGCCCCTGTTACATGCTGTGCGCGGCTTTGCCAACCCGCAGCGGGAGGTTTCCCCGACGTCGCGAGCGCACAGGCCCACCTGCGCCAGGTCGGCTCGACCGGCGCCGTCGGCACCTCCATCTCGCCAGTCCGCCGAAAAACGTCCGACCGGTACGGTTATCCCGGTCCCCGCGCACGCAACCGCGGGAGTTAGTCGAGTTTCGATCCCACGGCGCCACCTCCTTCACAGGGTCGGGGCGTACCGTGAGGATGAGGTCCTTGCCCCGCGCCGACCTGACACGCACAGGATACCGGAATGCAAGCCACCGAAACACCCCCCGCAAAGTCCACCGTCATTCTCGCGCGGCTCTTCATCTCGGCGATGATGGCCTTCCTCATGACGGGCATCTTCACGGCCCTTCCGCTCGGCTTCGCGCCGGGCTGGCTCGGGATCTGGATGACGCGCTTCGCGACGGCATGGCCCACCGCCTTCGTTCTCTCCATGGGCGTCGGGCCCCTGGCCTTCTGGCTGGCGAGGCGCACACAACGCCTCACCGACATGGTCCGGGGCTGGTTGCCACCGCCTACGCTGCCTTGCAGATGGCATTGCCTCCGTCGGCATACATCGCCGATCCGGTGACGAAGGACGCGTCGTCGGACAGAAGGAAGAGCGCGGCCCGAGCGATCTCTTCGGGATCCGCCATGCGCTTCAGCGCGTGCAGCCCCGCCACCTGCGCGTGGACTGCCGGGTCGGTGCCCGCCATCTCGGTAAGGGTGCCGCCCGGCAGAAGCGCGTTGGCGCGGATACCCTCAGCACCGAGCTCAACCGCCAGCACCTGCACCAGCCCCACCAGCCCCGCCTTCGCGGCGGCATAGGCGGCCATGCCGGGCAACCCGATCCCCTGCCCCACGAAGGAGGATGTGAAGACCATCGCCCCTCCCCCGGCGCGCGGCAGCGCCGGGATCTGGTGGCGCGCGGCGACATAGGCGCTGGTGAGGTTGGTGCCGAGCACCTCGTCCCAGTCCTCCGGCGCGAGCGCCTCGAGCGGACCCCCGGGCCCGGTGATGCCCGCGTTGTTGAAGGCGCCGTGCAGCGCGCCGAACCGGTCCTCGGCAAGGCGCACGAGCCCCTCGGCGCTGGCAGCGTCGCGCACGTCGCCCGCGAGGAAGGTCGCGCGGCCTCCCGCCGTCCCGATCTCGTCGCAAAGCGCGGCGAGCCGGTCCTCGCGCCGGGCGCCAAGCACGAGGCTCGCCCCTTCCGCCGCGAAGAGACGGGCGGCGGCGGCTCCGATGCCGCTGCTCGCCCCGGTGATGATGATGGTCTTGCCCTCGAGTCGCATGATCCCGGCCTCACAATAATGAACATGGGACATGGGTTAGCGCGGAGGGGCAGACGCGCGCGACCCGGATCATGAGCATTGCGACGGGGCACGCGAGGGCGGAGCCACAAGAGCCCCGGAACAGGACGCGGAAAAGCAGAAGGGCGGACCCGCAGGCCCGCCCTTCAGAAAGTGACGTCGTGATGAAGATCACTCGGCGGTGGCGGTCGCCACGTCGAGGGTCACGCCCGGGCCCATGGTCGAGCTGAGCGAGATCTTCTTCATGTAGGTGCCCTTGGCGCCGGTCGGCTTGGCCTTGGCAACCGCGCCGATGAACGCCTTGACGTTCTCGACCAGCTTGGCCTCGTCGAAGGAGACCTTGCCGACGCCTGCGTGGACCACACCGCCCTTTTCAGCGCGGAACTGGACCTGGCCACCCTTGGCGTCCTTGACAGCCTGGGCGACGTCCATGGTCACGGTGCCGACCTTGGGGTTCGGCATCAGGTTGCGCGGGCCGAGGATCTTGCCGAGACGGCCGACGATCGGCATCATGTCCGGGGTCGCGATGCAGCGGTCGAACTCGATGGTGCCGGACTGGATGGTTTCCATCAGGTCCTCTGCACCGACGATGTCCGCGCCGGCGGCCTGGGCTTCTTCAGCCTTCGGGCCACGTGCGAACACGGCGACGCGCATGGTCTTGCCGGTGCCGTTCGGCAGGCCGATCACGCCACGGACCATCTGGTCTGCGTGACGGGTGTCGACGCCGAGGTTCAACGCGATCTCGACGGTCTCGTCGAACTTGGCGTTTGCGTTCGCCTTGATCAGCGACACGGCCTCTTCGATCGAGATGTCTTCCTTGCCGGCGAAAGCTTCGCGGGCGGCGCGGGTGCGTTTTCCGAGCTTTGCCATCTTACTTCACCTCGATGCCCATGGACTTGGCCGAGCCAAGGATGATCTGCATTGCCGCTTCCACGTCGTTCGCGCTGAGGTCCTTCATCTTGGCCTCTGCGATCTCGCGGACCTGAGCAACGGTGACCGACGCCACGGTCTCACGACCGGGCTTCTCGGCGCCGCGCGGACGGTTGCGCTTGCCGACCGGCTTCAGGCCGGCTGCCTTCTTCAGGTAGTAAGACGCGGGGGGCGTCTTGATGTCCATGGTGAAGGACTTGTCCTGATAGTAGGTGATCACGGTCGGGCACGGCGCGCCGGGCTCCATTTCCTGCGTCTTGGCGTTGAACGCCTTGCAGAATTCCATGATGTTGATGCCGCGCTGACCCAGGGCGGGGCCCACGGGCGGCGACGGGTTGGCTTTGCCTGCAGGGATCTGCAGCTTCATCTTGCCGGCGAGCTTCTTGGCCATCGGCGTATCTCCTGTTCCATCTCCCCGCGCGACGCGTCGCCGGGGCGTTCATGTGGCGTGGTATGGTCCGGATCCCGCGAGACCCTCGCCTTCCACGTGGACTGCCGCTCCGGTACGAGACCGGGGACGACAGAGCGGCGCCTTACAGCGGAGCCGGGCGGAATGCAAGCGATTCCCCCCGATCCGGGCGCTTCTCCCGCCCCTGCCTGCCGGAGAACGGCGGCGTGGGGCGGGACACGAAAAAGGCCGGGCAGAGGCCCGGCCCTTTCGAAAGACTTGGGTCCCGGTCAGCCCTGCTTGCTGACCTGGGTGAATTCCAGCTCGACCGGGGTCTCGCGACCGAAGATCGACACCGACACGCGCAGGCGCTGGTTGTCGTCGTCGACCCCCTCGACCATGCCGTCGAAGCCCTCGAACGGACCATCGTTGACCTTGACGCGCTCGCCGATCTCGAAGTGGATGAGCGTGCGCGGCGCATCCTCGGTCTCCTGGACGCGGCCGAGGATCGCCTCGACCTCGGCGTCGCGCATGGGCATCGGACGCCCCTGCGGACCGAGGAACCCGGTGACGCGGTTGATCGAGTTCACGAGGTGATAGCCCTGATCGGACATCTCCATGTGCACGAGCACGTAGCCCGGCATGAAACGACGCTCGGTCGTCACCTTTTTGCCGCGGCGCACCTCGATGACTTCCTCGGTCGGGACGAGTACTTCGTCGATCTGCTCCTGCAGCCCCTGCTCTTCAACAGATTGCCGGATCTGCTCTGCGATCTTCTTCTCGAAGTTCGACAGAACGCTGACCGAATACCACCGCTTCGCCATCTGGCCCCTCTCGAGTTCTTCCGCCGACAGTCGCGCCGGCATCGTCCTGCCCCAAACAAAAACCGGCGTGCAACTCGAATCGCTACACGCCCGCCTGAGGTAAGTTCCGTGTCCCTATCGCCCTCCCCCCGCGATTTCAAGGGGACGGCAGGCATTTCGCGCCCGGACCTATCCGAAGATCGACAGAAGCCCCTGCAGGCCGCTGCGGATCAGGATGTCGACGAGAGCGAAGAACGTGGCCGTCAGCGCCGCCATGATGAAGACGGTGACCGTCGTCAGGATCACTTCGCGCCGGGTCGGCCAGACGATCTTGCCGATCTCGGAGCGGGTCTGCTGGATGAACTGAATGGGATTGGCCATTTCGGCTCGCTTTCGGTTTCCGTGCGGGTTTCGGGGCATATACGCAGAAGGCCCGGCGCTGGCAAGCCTCGGGCGGCCGACACTCTGTAACGGGCCCGGATGACGCTGCGCCCACCGGGACCCTTCCACCACCTCACACTCCGTTCACCACAACGCGACCCGGGATCACGAAACTCTGTCCAAATGGGCGCTCTGCGCGATGCAACCACCCGCCGAGCTTCTGCGTTCGCGCGCGCGGTGAGTTAAAACCTCTTGTGGTCAAGGGCTTGCCGGGGGTCCGGACCGACAATTCAGGCCGGGAACCAATCCGCTCGGCTGGCTGTTGTGTGGCCAGAAGCGCAGAGCACTTACGGCACTGCACACAAGGATCGATAGAAAAATCGATAATAGAAAGACGGAAAGGACTTACCCATGAAACGCTTTCTGACCATCACCGCCCTCTCGACTGTCATCGCCACCAGCGCATTCGCCGCGAGCGAAGCCGAGATGACGGCGATCAGCACCTACTACCCCGACGCCAACTATGAGACCCTGACTGATCAGCAGGTCGCCGAGATGTTCGCCATTGCCAACAGCGGCAAGGACGACACC
>NZ_JAATOS010000106.1:0-11811 GCF_011806505.1 Salipiger sp. HF18
CGCGGCGCGCAGCATGGTGGGCTTTCTCGTGCGCGAGATGAACTCCTCGGAAACCACGGCGCAGCTTTTGCACGACCACATCGTCGCGCCCAAGCATCGCGAGCTCTGCCAGCTCTGGTCGATCGCCACGGGGCAGCCCGCCGGGGCGGACGAGGTGAAGCTCGCGGTCTTCGCCATGGTGGGGCAGGCGCTGTATTTCCGCGTCGGCCAGCCGGTGGTGCGCCGGATCATGGACTGGGAGAGCGTCGGCGATGTCGAGACCGACCTCATTGCCGAAGCGCTGGTGGCGCAGATGCGCACCGCCATCGAAAGGAGCCGGAGATGACCGGGTTTCTCTGTGTGCTGCCCTTTGCGGCGACACTCTTCTCCGCCTGCGCCGAGCCGGGGCCGCTGGCCACGGGCTATGTCGAGGGTGACTTCACCCTGATCGCCCCCGTCGCCACGTCGCAGGTGCGCAGCATCGCGGTGGCGAGCGGCGACACCGTGGCCGAGGGCGCGCCGCTGGTGGCGATGGAGCGACGCGACGCCGAGATCGCGCTGGCGCAGACCGAGGCGGCGCTGGCCGAGGCCGGCAGTCGTCTCATGGACCTGCAGGAGGGCAAGCGCCCGGCAGAGATCCAGGCCATCGAGGCCACGCTCGCCTCGGCCCGGGCCCAGTCCGAGGACGCCGCCCGCACCGAGCAGCGCATGGTCAGCCTTGCCTCGCGCGGGGCGGTGACCGAGAGCCAGCGCGACGACGCGGTGACCGCCGCCAAGGTCGCCGATGCGCAGGTGGCCCAGATCGAGGCCGAGCTCGCAGTGGCGCGCCTGCCCGCCCGCGCCCACGAGATCGCCGCCGCCGAGGCCGCGCTTGAGGGCGCGCAGGCGGCCCGGGACAAGGCGGCCTGGGATCTCGACCAGCGTTCGCTGACCGCACCCGCGCCGGGCCGGATCTTCGATGTCATCCGCCGCGAGGGCGAGATCGCGGGCCCCTCGGCGCCGGTGCTCTCGATGCTGGCCGAGGGCGGGGTGAAGCTGCGGCTCTACGTGCCCGAGACCGAGTTCGCCCATGTCGCGGTGGGCACGCTGCTGGCGGTGAATTGCGACGGCTGCGCCGGGGGCCAGACCGCGCGGGTGACCTACATCTCGGACGCGGCGGAGTTCACGCCGCCGGTGATCTACTCGCTCGAGAACCGCCAGAAGCTGGTCTACCTGATCGAGGCCCGGCCCGAGGGGGACAGCACGCTGAAGCCCGGTCAGATCGTCGACGTGAGACTGGCGGGAGACGGCCAGTGAGCACCCCCGCCATCGAGGTTTCGGAGCTGACCAAGCGCTTCGGCGAGCGGACCGTGGTGGACCGGGTGTCGCTGAGCGTGGCGAAGGGCGAGATCGCGGGTTTCCTCGGACCCAACGGCTCGGGCAAGACCACGACCATCCGGCTGATGTGCGGGCTTCTGCAGCCCGACGGCGGCTCGGGGCGGGTGCTGGGCCACGACATCCTCACCGAGCGCGGCGCGATCAAGCGCGAGGTCGGCTACATGACGCAGAAGTTCTCGTTCTACGAGGACCTGACGATCGAGGAGAACCTGAGCTTCGTCGCCGGGCTCTACCAGATGCGGCGCAGGCGCGAGGTGGTGCGGGACACGCTCAAGGATCTCGGGCTCTGGACCCGGCGCGGGCAGCTCGCGGGCTCGCTCTCGGGCGGGTGGAAGCAGCGGCTGGCGCTGGCCGCCTGCGTGATGCACAAGCCGCAACTGCTGATGCTCGACGAGCCCACGGCGGGCGTGGATCCCAAGGCGCGGCGCGATTTCTGGGACGAGATCCACCGGCTGGCCGCCGATGGACTCACGGTTCTCGTCTCGACCCACTACATGGACGAAGCCGAGCGCTGCCACCGGATCAACTACATATCCTATGGCACGCTGGTGGCGCAGGGCACGGTCGAGGAGGTGGTGCGCGATGCCGGGCTGACCACGGTGGTGGTGACCGGCGAGGCGACGTCCGAGGCGGCGAACAAGCTGCGCGGGGCCGAGGGCGTCGACCAGATCGCGCCCTTCGGCAACACGCTGCACGTGGTCGGGCGCGACGGCGAGGCGCTGCGCCGCACCGTCGCGCGGGTGGCCGCCGAGACCGGCACGCAGGTCGCCGACGCCGAGACCAGCCTCGAGGACGTGTTCATCCAGCTCATGGGCGATGCCCGGGACAACATGTCATGAGCCGCTGGCTCTCTTTCGCGCGGCTCTGGGCGCTGCTGGTCAAGGAGACCATCCAGATGCGCCGCGACCGGGTGACCTTCGCGATGATGATCGGCATCCCGCTGGTGCAGCTCATGCTCTTCGGCTTTGCCATCAACACCGATCCCAAGGAGCTGCCGGCCGCCCTCGTCGCCCCTACGCAGGACCGCTTCACCCGCGCCATGGTCGGCGCGCTCGAACTCACCGGCTACTACCGCTTCGTCGCCCCCGACGCGACCGCGGCGGAGGCCGAGGAGATGATCTCGCGCGGGGACGTGGTTTTCGTGGTGACGGTGCCGTCGGATTTCGGCAAGCGGGTTGAGAAGGGCGATGCGCCGACCATCCTGATCGAGGCCGACGCCACCGACCCCTCGGCGGCCTCGGGCGCGATCTCGACGCTGGGCACCGTGGCGCAGCAGGCGCTTCAGCGCGAGACCGGGAACACGTCCGCCGATCCCGCCGCGCTCTCGGTCGTGGTCCACAAGCGCTACAACCCCGAGGGCGTGACCCAGTACAACATCGTGCCGGGGTTGCTGGGGGTGATCCTGCAGCTCACCATGGTGATGATGACCGCCATGGCGCTGACCCGCGAGATCGAGCGGGGCACGATGGAGAACCTGCTCTCAATGCCCGCCACGCCGCTCGAGATCATGCTGGGCAAGGTGGTGCCTTATCTGGGCGTGGGCGCGGTGCAGGTCGTGGTGGTGCTGGCGGCGGCGCGGATGATCTTTGCCGTGCCGATGATGGGGAGCCTGTCGGTGATCCTGCTCGGGATCTTCGTCTTCGTGCTGGCGCTGGTGATCCTCGGCTACCTGATCTCGACCGTGGCGCGCACCCAGATGCAGGCGATGCAGCTCACCTTCTTCTTCTTTCTGCCGTCGCTGATGCTCTCGGGCTTCATGTTCCCCTACCGCGGGATGCCCGGCTGGGCGCAGGCGCTGGGCGAGATCTTCCCGCTCACCCATTTCCTGCGGCTGATCCGCTCGGTGATGCTCAAGGGCGCGGACGTGCACACGGTCGCGCAGTCGCTGCTGGCACTGACCGTCTTCGTGCTGATGCTGTCGCTGGCGGCGCTGATGCGGTTCCGGCGGACGCTCGACTGAGGCTCAGTCGAAAAGCGTCGCCTGCCCGGGGGCCTTGGGCGCGGGCATCCCGAGGTGATCCCACGCCCGCTGCGCCAGCATCCGCCCGCGCGGGGTGCGCTGGATGAGGCCCTGCTGCAGAAGGTAGGGCTCGATCACCTCCTCGATGGCGTCGCGGCTCTCGGAGAGCGCGGCCGAGATGGTCTCGATCCCCACCGGCCCGCCGGCGTAATGCTCGGCGATAAGCCTCAGGTAGCGCCGGTCGGCGCCGTCGAGGCCCATGCCGTCGACGCCCAGCCGGGTCAGCGCGCCATCGGCAAGCTGTTGCGTCACCACGCCATTGCCTTCGACCACGGCAAAGTCGACGACCCGGCGCAGCAGGCGCCCGGCGATCCGTGGTGTCCCGCGCGCCCGGCGGGCGATCTCGCGCGCGCCGGCAGGCTCGGCGCGCACGCCCAGCTTCTCGGCGTTGCGGGTGACGATGCTGTTGAGCTCGTCCACCGTGTAGAACTGCAGCCGCGTCGGGATGCCGAAGCGGTCGCGCAGCGGCGTCGTCAGCAGGCCGAGCCGGGTGGTGGCACCGACCAGCGTGAAGGGCTGCAGCTCGATGCGCACGGTGCGGGCGGCGGGGCCCTCGCCGATCACCAGGTCGAGCTCGTAATCCTCCATCGCCGGGTAGAGCACCTCTTCCACCGCCGGGTTCAGGCGGTGGATCTCGTCGATGAAGAGCACGTCGCGGGTTTCGAGGTTGGTCAGGATCGCGGCGAGATCGCCGGCCTTGGCCAGCACCGGCCCCGAGGTCATGCGGAAGTTGACGCCCAGCTCGCGCGCCATGATCTGCGCCAGCGTCGTCTTGCCGAGGCCCGGCGGGCCGTGGAACAGCGTGTGGTCCATCGCCTCGCCGCGCGAGCGGGCGGACTGGATGAAGACCCGGAGGTTGGCGCGCGCCTCGGCCTGTCCGACGAAATCGTCGAGCATCTGCGGGCGCAGGGCACGGCCCTCGTCCTCGGGCAGGCGCTGCGGGCGCAGGGTCGGGTCGGGTTCGGTCATGGCTTACAGCGTCATCCCTTGGGGGCCAGCAGGCGCAGCGCCGCGCGGATCAGTTCGGCGGTCGTGGCCGTGGGGGCCTCTCCCGCGGCCTGCGCCACGGCGGCGGCGGCCTCTCCGGGGGCATAGCCGAGATTGGAGAGCGCCGAAAGCGCCTCGGACTGCGCGGGGGCCGAGGTCGGCGCTGCCTGGGCAGGGGCGGGTGCAGGGGCCGAGGGGATGGGGGCGTCGTCGATCACTTCGGGCCCGGCGCTGGCGAGGGTGCCCGCGCCCATGGCCATGACCATCGGGGCCTTGTCCTTGAGCTCGTTGACCACGCGCAGGCCGGTCTTGGGACCGATGCCGCGCGCCGCCTTGATGGCATTGGCATCGCCAAGCGCGATGGCCCGGCTCACGCCGTCGGGGCCGAGCGTGCCGAGGATCGCGAGCGAGGCCTTGGCGCCCACGCCCTGCACCGTCATCAGCAGGCGGAACCATTCCTTCTCGACCAGCGTCGGGAAACCGTAGAGCTGCAGCAGGTCCTCGCGCACACGCCCGTCGGTGTAGAGCGACGCCGCCTCGCCCGGGCGCGCCAGCGAGGCCAGCACCCGATCCGAGCAGTAGACGATGTAGCCGACCCCGCGCACGTCGATGAGCACGTGGTCCTCGCCCTTGTATTCGATGCGTCCTGCAATGCGTCCGATCATGCCCGGATCCTCAGCTCTCGTCCGCCCAAGTGGCGGGAATGACAGATGGCGATGGCCAGCGCGTCGGCGGCGTCGGGACCGACGATCTGGACGCCGGGAAGCTGCATCTTCACCATGTGATCCACCTGCCGCTTGTCCGCGTGTCCGACGCCCACCACGGTCTTCTTGACCGAGTTGGGCGCGTATTCTCCGACCTCGAGCCCGAACTGTGCCGGCACCAGCAGCGCGATGCCGCGCGCCTGGCCAAGCTTCAGCGTGCCCGCCGCGTCCTTGTTCACGAAGGTCTGTTCCACCGCGGCGACGTCGGGCGCGTACTGACGCAGCACCTCGGTCAGCTGGCGGTGGATCGACAGCAGGCGCACCGCAAGCTCGCCGGTTCCCGATTCGCAGACACCGTTCGCGACATGCCGCAAACGGCTGCCCTCGGCCTCGATGATTCCCCATCCGAGGCGCCTCAGGCCCGGATCGATGCCCAGAACCCTCATGCCTGCCCACCTTTTTTGGTTGTTGTTGCAGGTGGAGTAGCACGAAACGCGAACATCCGCCAAGGGCGAAGCGAGGGCTGCGTGAGGGGCGGTCATGCTGCAGTGCCGCATCCGATGGCAGCGGAGCCAGTTTGCGACATCGAATTGTATATTCGCGACTCAATTCCGCCCATGAATTAAGCGCAGTTAGCGAGCGTCATCCCAAGTTCCAAGCTATTCGAAAACTGCATACGGACCATGCAGGAATGCGCGTTGTGGATACGCATTCCTGCCACTAATTCCGCATAGAAATCAGGCACTCTGAAAACTCCAAGACAAGGATTCTGACCTATGTCGGCAATTGACACTTCCCGCACGCACGATGGTGCTGCCGGCCTCGCCGGTCGCATCGGGTCCGTTTTCGTCACCGGCTTCGGCGCCGCTCCCGAGCAAAGCGCCTCGGCTTCGGTCGTCATCGCATCGAGCATCAGCCGCTTCGTCTCGAACGTCGCCGACGCGATCATCGACTGGAACGACGCCCGCGTGACCCGCAAGAGCCTCCAGGCGCTTACCGACCGCGAACTCGACGATATCGGTCTGACTCGTGGCGACATCGAGCTCGTCGTTCGCGGCCGCTGATCCCTCGCGCCCCCGACCGACCTGACACAAGGCCGCGGCTTCCTGGTGGAAGACGCGGCCTTGATCATTTTCGGGGGGCGGACAGGGCGGGACCTTGGGGGGGAGCGTCTGTCAACGCCCAGGTGTGACGGGGATCAGGACAGGATTCCGAGGAATTGCGCGGCGATCCAGCGGCTTGCCGGGTCCGCGCCCATCAGCCACGATCCCGCCTGTTCGAGCAGGCTTCCGCCGCCGAGATGGGCGACGTGGGTGGCGTAGTCCGCCGGGCCGAGGCTGGCCAGAAGATACCCCTTGAACGCGACGAAGCCGGTAACGGCAAGCGCCAGCCCCTTGAGAGGCAGCGCCCGCACGCGTCGGACCGGCTTGTGTTCGATGGTGCCGTTGGGGTTCAGCCTTGTGATGTAGCCTTCCGCGAGCCGGCGATGCTTGGCCGTCACGGCGCGGTGACGCCTCTCGAACTCACGGATACCCTTGTCCATGGCAGCCTCGTCGCAATCGGCCCCCACCGATTGCTTTTGGATATGCGTAGAAATTGCGGCAAATTTGAGGCGATTGCCTTGAGTTTTCCCCAAATAGGGCGGTTCTCAAGCGCCTTTGCGGAGCGTCAGCGTCACCCAGTCGCCAATCTCTTCGCGGTGCACGAGATTGATGCCGTTCTGGAGATAAACCTCGACCACCTCGTCGGCCTGCCGGGTCAGGATGCCCGACAGAATTGCGTAGCCGCCGTCGCCCAGATGCGACGCCATGTGCGGCGCGAGGTCGATGAGCGGCTGCTTGAGGATGTTGGCGAAGACCAGATCGAAGGGCGCGCGGGCGGCGAGCTCGGGGTTGTCGAAGCCGGCGGCCTCGACGCAGGTGACCTTGCCCTCGAGCGCGTTGGCGCGGACGTTGGCCTCGGCCACCTCGACCGCGACCTCGTCGATGTCCGAGGCGATCACCGGGTCCGGCCAGATGCGGGCGGCGCCCATGGCGAGCACCGCGGTGCCGCAGCCGATGTCGGCAACGCTGCGCCCGGTGAAGCCACCGGTGGCGAGACGGTCGAGCGCCCGCAGGCAGCCGAGCGTGGTGCCGTGGTGGCCGGTGCCGAAGGCCATGGCGGCCTCGATCAGCAGCGGCTTGGCGCCCTCGGGGATCTTGTCGGCGTCATGGCTGCCGTAGACGAAGAAGCGCCCGGCCTCGACCGGGGTCAGCTCGCGCCGGACCTTGTCGACCCAGTCCTGGTCGGGGACCTCGGAAACGACGAAGGGCTTGGCGTCATAGGCGGCGGCGAGCAGCGCAAGCTCGATGTCGTCGGGGGCCTCGGTGAAGTAGCCGCCGACCTCCCAAGTGCCGGAGCCGTCCTCAATTTCGAAGACGCCGACGCCGGTGGGCGTGGGCTCGAGATCCTCCATCGCCTCGCCGAGCGTGTCGGCGGCGTCCTTGTCGGAGAGCTTGGTGAAGGCGGTCCAGGTCCTGGGCATGACGGCAATCCTTGGTGGCTTGGGCGCCGGATAGCGCGTTTGCCGGAACTTTGGAAGGGGCGGAGCGCGCCGTGGGGGCGCTGCCCCCGTCCGCTGGCGCGGACTCCCCCGGGATATTTGGAGCCATTGGAAACCCGGGCGCGGTGCGGGCCCGGTCATCCGTCTTCGATCGCTGTGGTGCGAGGCGCCGGCGGTCACTCCGCCGGGGCGGGGAGGGCGGTGGTGAAGACCGTCTCGTGGCCGGGCACCGGGTGGCGCGGGATCAGCAGCGCGAGGCTGAGCGAGATCAGCGCCATGCAGGCGGCGAGGCCGAAGACCGCGCCCGGCGAGACCATCCAGAGATAGCCCAGCAGGAACGGCAGGAAGACCGCGGCGATGTGGTTGATGGTGAAGGCCACGGCGGCGGTGGGTGCGATGTCGGCGGGGTCGGCGATCTTCTGGAAATAGGTCTTCAGCGCCAGCGCGAGGCCGAAGAAGATGTGGTCGATGACGTAGAGCACCGCCGCCAGCACCACGCCCCAGCCGAACCAGTAGAGCCCGCCGTAGCAGAGGAAGACCAGCGTCAGCCCGGTGTATTCGAAGATCAGCACCCGGCGCTCGCCGAAGCGGTGTACCGCCTTGCCGAGGAGCGGGGCAGCCACGAGGTTGACCATCAGGTTGATGAGGTAGAGCCCGGTGACCTCGTGCACGGCGAAGCCGAAGCGTTCGACCATCATGAAGCCCGCGAAGACCACGAAGATCTGCCGCCGCGCGCCGGACATGAACTGCAGCGCGTAGTAGAGCCAGTAGCGCCGGCGCAGCACGAAGCTCTTGCGCTGGGGCGTCGGGCTTTCGAACTGCGGGAAGGCGATGGCGCACCATGCGACGAGCACCAGCGTGATGCCGCCCGAGGCGAGGTAGACGGTGTTGTAGGAGAGCTCGAACGCCTCCCATGTCATCACGATCAGCACGTAGGCCACGAAGGTGGCGCCGCTTGCCGCCGCCAGCAGCCAGCCCAGCATCTGGGGGGCGCGCTCCTTCGGCAGCCATTGCAGCTGCAGGCTCTGGTTCACGGTCTCGTCGTAGTGAAAGCCGCTTGAGCTGAGCATGGTGATGATCAGGATGCCCGCCATCGACGGGAACCAGGCGGTGACGGCGGTGGCGGCGCCGAGCAGCGCCAGCGCCGAGAGCGCCAGCACCTGTTCGCGCATCACCAGGAGCACGAGGATGACCCCGATGGCGAGGAAGCCCGGGATCTCGCGCACGCTGTGCAGCCAGCCGATGTCGGAGCCGTCGAAATCGGCGGCATCGATGACGAAGTTGTTCAGCAGGGCCGACCATGTGGCGAAGCTGAGGGGCATGGCCACGGCCATGAGGAAGAGCAGCGTCACGGGCCGTTGCCACCAGGGCAGGGCACCCGCGTCGGCGAGGGGCACGGTACGGTTCATGGGATCCGCTCTAGCCGTTCTGCACGTATTTGGCGAGCGCAACCTGTCTGCGCCGATGCACAGGTCTCACGCCTTTGTTGCGGAGGAAAAGCGGCACTCGACGTCGGCGAAGCTGTCGCGGGGGAAGACCTAGAGGAAGCGCAGGCCGCCGGGTCCGGCGACGGTGCCGTGCTCGGCGTCCTCGGGGACGTCGAGCGCGACCTCGGGGCCGGGCGGGTGCGGCACGCCGTCGATGGTCACGACGCCGCCGCCGGAGAGGCCGAAGCAGATCTTCTCGTGCCCGTGGCGGCGGGGCGGGAGGGTGCCGAAGGGGGCGAAATCGGCGATGCCCGGCACCATGCCGCGGGTCGGCCTGCGGTCGCCCGAGAACAGGGTCCGCCAGCGCTCCGTGCCGAAGGCCGGATCCCCGCCCCCTTCGAGCGGCGCCTCCCGCGCGTTGGCGGCCACCGCCAGCGTCATCAGTGCGGCGATCTTGGGCAGGATGGCGACGTCAATCCCGGGCTCGGCCATGGGATCTTTCATGAGGGCGCTATCGCGGCTTGGTGCCAGCGCGCGACGGAATGCGAGGACGATGTCGCGAACTGGCGGCACATGATCTGAATCATGGGAATCATATTCGAATGCGGGCATTCGTCTTCCATGCAGCCGGGCCGAGAGGAGGACGCAGCATGGATCTCGTCGCATTGGTCGACAGATTGGGAGAGGCGCCGACCGCCGCCCTTTTCGGAGTGCTCACCGGCGTCGTCTTCGGCGTCGCCGCGCAGCGCTCGCGGTTCTGCCTGCGGGCCGCGGTGGTCGAGTTCGCACGGGGAGAGATGCGCGACAAGGTGTCGGTCTGGCTGCTGACCTTCTCGACGGCGTTGGTCTGGGTGCAGGGCGCGCAGCTGCTGGGGGTCTTCGATGCCTCGAACGCGCGGATGATGGCGGTGCCGGGAAGCTGGTCGGGGGCCATCGTCGGCGGGCTGATGTTCGGCGCGGGCATGGTGCTGGCCAACGGCTGTTCGGGGCGGCTGCTGGTGATGGCGGCGACCGGGAACCTGCGGTCGGTGATCTCGGGGCTGATCTTCGCGGTGGTGGCGCAGATGAGCCTCGCGGGGGTGCTGTCGCCGCTGCGAGACCGGATCGCGGCGCTCTGGGTGACCTCGGGCGGGCGCAACATGGACCTGCTGGCGGCGGCGCATTTGCCGCGCGGGGCGGGGCTGGTGATCGGGCTCGCCATCGCGCTGGTGGCGCTCGAGCTGTCGCGGCGCAACCGCATCGGGGTGCGCCGGCTGGTCTTCGCCTCGGGCGTGGGTTTTGCGGTGGCGCTGGGCTGGGTGCTGACCTACGCGCTGGCCAACGTGGCCTTCGAGCCGGTGCAGATCGAGAGCGCGACCTTCACCGGACCCTCGGCGCACACGCTGATGTTCTTCCTCGACCGCGACGCGGTGCTGGAATTCGACGTGGGGCTGGTGCCGGGGGTCTTCCTTGGCGCCTTTCTCGCTGCCGCCTGGTCGCGCGAGCTGAAGGTGCAGGGCTTCGACGGCCCAACGCCGCTGCGCAACGCCATGATCGGCGCCGCGCTGATGGGCTTCGGCGGCATGCTGGCCGGGGGCTGCGCCATCGGCGCGGGCGTCACCGGCGGCTCGATCTTCGTGGGCACTGCGTGGCTGGCGCTGTTCTGCATGTGGGTCGGCGGCATGACCACCGACGTGCTGATGGGCGGGCGACGGCAGGGTGCCATCGCCTGAGGCCCGCTCAGGACCGCAGGCGCCAGCCGCTGCGGAAGATCCACCAGATCACGCCCACGCAGAGCGCGGTGAAGGCGCCGATGGCCATGAGGCTCAGCCCCACGGGCACGTCCGCAAGTCCGAAGAACGACCAGCGGAAGCCCGAGATCAGGTAGACCACCGGGTTGAACAGCGTGATCGTCTGCCACACCGGCGGCAGCATCGAGATCGAGTAGAACGAGCCGCCGAGGAACACCAGCGGCGTGACCACCAGCAGCGGCACCAGTTGCAGCTGCTCGAAGTTCCCCGCCCAGAGCCCGAGGATGAAGCCCAGCAGCGCGAAGCTGAGGCAGGTGAGCAGCAGGAAGGCCAGCATCGCCACCGGGTGCTGGATCTCGAGATCCACGAAGAAGGCCGAGGTGGCGAGAATGACGGTGCCGATGAACAGCGACTTGGTCGCCGCCGCGCCGACGTAGCCGATGGTGATCTCGATGAAGTTCAGCGGGGCCGACAGCAGCTCGTAGATGGTGCCGATGAACTTCGGGAAGTAGATCCCGAAGGAGGCGTTCGAGATCGCCTGCGTGATCACCGAGAGCATCACCAGCCCCGGGACGATGAAGGCGCCGTAGCTCACGCCCTCGACCTCGTCGATGCGGGCGCCAATGGCGGTGCCGAAGACCACGAAATAGAGCGAGGTCGAGATCACCGGCGAGATGAAGCTCTGCAGCAGGGTGCGGAAGAACCGCATCATCTCGAAGTGGTAGATTGCCCAGATGCCGCGCCAGTTCATGCCGCGTTCTCCTCCTGCTTGTGCACGAGCCCGACGAAGATGTCCTCGAGAGTGCTCTTGCGGGTGTCGACGTCGCGGACCCGGAGCCCGGCGGCGCTGAGTTCGGACATCAGATGGGCGAGGCCGGTGCGCTCGGCGGCGGTGTCGTAGTCGTAGACCAGCACGCGCCCGTCTTCTTCGAGCCGCAGGCTGCGGTCTTGCAGCGCGGCGGGGATGGACGCGACCGGCTCGTCCAGCTCGACCCGCAGCTCCTTGCGCCCGAGACGCTTCATCAGGCTGGCCTTTTCCTCGACG
>NZ_JAATOS010000107.1:0-11743 GCF_011806505.1 Salipiger sp. HF18
CGACCGCCGTCAGCGCCGCCGCGACGAAGAGGCCGAGGCCGCCGCCTGGGCGGCCGAGCAGGAAGCCGTGCCCGCCCCCGTCGCCCCGGCCAACCGGGTGCAGCGCGCGCCGGTCATGTCCGCCGCCCCCGCGGCGCCCGTGGTGCGCTCCGCGCCGCTGGTGGCACCGCAGCGCGGCCACCAGCCCGCCACCTATGCCTACGACATGGAAGACGACGACGAGCCGGTGGTCGACTGGGACGAGCCGGTGCACGCGCCCGAGCCCGAGCCCAAGAAGCCGAGCCTGCTGTCGCGCATGCCCTCGCTCATCAAGCGCTCCGAGCCCGAGGACCTGCCCGAGCCCGAGCTCTACGAGGCCGAGATCCTCGACTATGACGTGGACGAGCCGCGCCAGGACCGTATCCGCGCCAAGATCGCCGATGTGATCCGCGCCCGCCGCCGCGACCCCGCCGAGGAGCCGGCGCAGCCCGCCTTCGTGCCCGACCCGAGCAAGCCGCTCACCAAGGGCCGTGGCCGTGGTCCCGATCCGCTGATCTACCGCCCGGCACCGCGCGCCGAGCCGCCGCTGACCGCCGCCCACGCACCCGCCGCCGGGCTGCCGCCCGAGCCGCCGCTGTCGGCAGTGCGCACCGGTGTCGCGGCGACCGCAGCCGTGGCCGCAGCCGCCGCGCCCGCCGTGGCCCGCGCCATCCCGCCGGCCCCGGCCGAGGATGCCGACACCGATTTCGCCGAGGACTTCTCCGACGACTATTCGGACGATTTCGCCGACGACTACGCCACCGAGTACCGCGAGACCGAGGCGCCGGAGGCCCGGTCCTTCCCGCGCGTCGACCGTGGCCCGATTCCGCAGGCCGAGCCGCCGGTTCCGACGTGGCAGCCCGAGACCGACGGGGACGATGACGGCTACTACGGCGACGATGACGGCTACAGTGCCGGTGACGAGACCGCGGACGCCGGCGAGGCCGATGCCTATGACGCCTATGGCGATCACGGCGACTATGGCGATGACGATGATTACCGCGACGAGGACGACTATATCCCGTCGCTGCCCGCCGACATGGCGCGCCCCGAGATCCCGGTGGCACAGCCCAAGAAGGTCGTGCAGCAACCCCAGCGCAAGCCCGTGCAGCCGTCGCGCCGCGCACAGGCCGAGGCCCAGCCTCAGCTTGGCTTCGACCCGTCCGAGGCGGTGTTCGAACTGCCGCCGCTGGGCCTGCTCGCCAGCCCCGATGCCATCGAGCGCCACCACCTGAGCGACGAGGCGCTGGAAGAGAACGCCCGGATGCTCGAGACCGTGCTCGACGACTACGGCGTCAAGGGCGAGATCGTCTCGGTCCGCCCGGGCCCGGTGGTCACCATGTACGAGCTCGAGCCCGCGCCGGGTCTCAAGGCCTCGCGGGTGATCGGCCTGGCCGACGATATCGCGCGCTCGATGTCGGCGCTGTCCGCGCGGGTCTCGACCGTGCCGGGCCGCTCGGTCATCGGCATCGAGCTGCCCAACGAGAAGCGCGAGATGGTCTCGTTCCGCGAGATCCTGTCGAGCCGTGACTACGGCGATGGCAACCAGAAGCTGCCGCTGGCGCTTGGCAAGGACATCGGCGGCGACCCGGTCGTCGCGAACCTCGCCAAGATGCCCCACCTGCTGATCGCGGGGACCACGGGCTCGGGCAAGTCGGTGGCGATCAACACCATGATCCTGTCGCTGCTCTACAAGCTCACGCCCGACGACCTGCGGCTGGTGATGATCGACCCCAAGATGCTGGAACTGTCGGTCTATGACGGCATCCCGCACCTGCTGTCGCCGGTGGTGACCGACCCCAAGAAGGCCGTCGTGGCGCTCAAGTGGGTCGTGGGCGAGATGGAAGACCGCTACCGCAAGATGTCCAAGATGGGCGTGCGGAACATCGACGGCTACAACGGCCGCGTCGCCGAGGCGCTGAAGAAGGGCGAGATGTTCAAGCGCACCGTCCAGACCGGCTTCGACGACGAGACCGGCGAGCCGGTGTTCGAGACCGAGGAGTTCGAGCCCAAGAAGATGCCCTACATCGTCGTCATCGTCGACGAGATGGCCGACCTGATGATGGTTGCGGGCAAGGAGATCGAGGCCTGCATCCAGCGCCTCGCGCAGATGGCGCGGGCCTCTGGCATCCACCTGATCATGGCCACGCAGCGGCCCTCGGTCGATGTCATCACCGGCACGATCAAGGCAAACTTCCCCACCCGGATCTCGTTCCAGGTGACCTCGAAGATCGACAGCCGCACCATCCTTGGCGAGATGGGCGCCGAACAGCTGCTGGGCATGGGAGACATGCTCTACATGGCGGGCGGCGCCAAGATCACCCGCTGCCACGGGCCGTTCTGCTCGGACGAAGAGGTCGAGGAGGTGGTGAACCACCTCAAGGCCTTCGGTCCGCCGGAATACGTCTCGGGCGTGGTGCAGGGGCCGGACGAGGAGAAGGCCGACAACATCGACGCGGTGCTGGGGCTGAACACCGGCGGCAACACCGGCGGCGAGGACGCGCTCTACGACCAGGCGGTGGCGATCGTGATCAAGGATCGCAAGTGCTCGACCTCCTACATCCAGCGCAAGCTGGGCATCGGCTACAACAAGGCCGCCCGCCTTGTGGAGCAGATGGAGGACGAGGGCGTCGTGAGCCCCGCGAACCACGTCGGCAAGCGCGAGATCCTGGTGCCGGAGCAGGCCTGAGGCCCGCTCCGGGAGGGGGCGCTGCCCCCGTCCGCTGATGCGGACACCCCCGGGATATTTAGAGCCAGAGGAAGCCACGGGCCGGTCGGTTCCGTGGCTTCTTTCCGTTTCAGGGCAGGGGCAGAGGGGACGGCGGCGGCGGTCCCGGGGGGCCGGGCCGGGGCGGGCAGGCGCGGATTTGCCGTTTCGCTGGGCGCGGCTTTGTCATTTGCCCGGGCGCGCCCTATCTGTCACCGGAACACGGGGGGCTGTTATCGCATGACCGCGGCTTTTGCGGCATGGCTGACCCGACCACCCGAGCAGGACGAAGGAAGACCATATGCTCCGACTCATCACCGCCGCGCTGACGGCGCTCGTGCTGACCACCGTCTCGGCGGCGGCGCAGCAGCTCTCGCTGAACCAGATCTCGCAGTACCTGAACTCGATCCAGTCGGCGAAGAGCCCGTTCACCCAGATCAACGGGGACGGCACGATCTCGACCGGGACGATCTCGATCAAGCGCCCCGGCAAGGTGCGCTTCGAGTACAACCCGCCGGAACAGGCGCTGGTGCTGGCCTGGTCGGGGGCGGTCTACGTGTTCGACAAGAAGGTGCGCGGACAGCCGGAGACCTATCCGCTGAGCCAGACGCCGCTGTCGATCATCCTCGAGCGCAATGTGAACCTCGCGCAGCGCGGCATGGTGACCGGGCACAGCTACGACGGCACCGCGACCACCGTGACCGCGCAGGATCCGCGGCATCCGGAATACGGCTCGATCCAGATGAAATTCACCGGCAACCCGGTGGAGCTGCGTCAGTGGATCATCCGTGACGGCAACGGCAACACCACGACGGTGGTGCTGGGCGGGCTGCAGAAGGCCAACCTGCCCAACAGCCTCTTCGACGTGAACCGCGTCAACTGAAGCCGGAGACCGTGCGGCGCCTCAGCGCGCCGCGCGGCAGCCCGCCAGCTGGACCTCGTAGACGATCGCGCGGTTGCCCACCTCGTCGGCGACCCGGACCAGCCAGGCCTTGGAGTTGTGGCTGCCGCGTTTGAAGCCCGAACGGCCCTCGTGATAGGCGAGGTACTGGTTGCGGGCGTCGCGCAGGCTGATGCCGAGACCGTCGCGGGTGCCGGCCATGTACCAGCCCATGAAATCCGTCGCGTCGCGGATATCGTCGCGGCGGGCGCGGCGCTTGCCGGTCGACTCGAGATATTCGTCCCAGGTGCCGTCCAGGGCCTGGCTGTACCCGAAGGCCGAGCTCTGCCGACCGTTGGGAATGACCCCGAGGGAATAGCGGAACGGAGTCCGCGCATCGGACTTGAACTTGCTTTCCTGGTAGATCGTGGCCATCTGCACATGCACCGGAACGCCCCATTTGCGCTCGGTCGCCTTGAAGGCGCGGATGTAGTTCGGACGCTGTGTCAGGATTGCACAGGCGTCATCGAGATTGTCAGGCGATCTGCCACTGCCACCACCGCCACATGACGCTGCCAGCAGCACGACCACCATCGCGCGAAGCCATCTGCTCATCTGCCTCTCGCTCTTCTGAGTGTTATTGGTTTTATCGTGTTTTATGGTTTTCTTGCCTGCGGTAATTGTAACGCAACGGCAGAAGGGTTGGAATCACAATCGCGATGGGCCCCTTGTTCAGCGGGTCTATGCCTGCCACGCAACACTGCCGGGAACCGGAACTGTCGGATGCGCGTTCACAGTGTGTTTCTGATAAATTGCGTCCTAAAGTTGGACATCACACCTTAGAAATGACAAGACTTGGCCCAAGAGGTTGCCATGCATACACAGCGCGCAAAATATCACCTTGGCCAGGTCGTCCGGCATCGCAAGCACCCGTTCCGCGGGGTTGTCTTCGACGTGGATCCCGAGTTCAGCAACACCGAGGAATGGTACGAGGCGATTCCCGAGGACTCGCGTCCGGTGCGGGACCAGCCGTTCTATCACCTACTGGCCGAAAACGATCAGAGCTTCTACGTCGCCTACGTGTCCGAGCAAAACCTCGTCGCCGATTACTCGGGCGAGCCGGTGGATCATCCGGACATCCCCGACCTCTTCGGTGCCTTCAACGACGGCGCCTACGAGCTGCATTTCCACATGAACTGACCCGGACGGGAGGGGCGAGAGCCAGCGTCGCATGGAACCGGCCACTCTTCTCGCCCTCGTCGCAGCCTGCGTCGCCCTCGCGGCCTTTCCCTTCCCCAATGTCGCCCTCTTCGTCGGCAACCCGCTGGCCCATGGCGCCCGCCACGGGCTCGCTACGGTCGCAGGCACCACGCTGGGCATCGCGTTTCAGGTCATGCTCGTGGCGCTGGGGCTCGCGGTGCTGGTCGAGCTCTTTTCGGAAGCGTTCCAGTGGCTGCGCTGGGCCGGGGTGGTGTGGCTGACATGGCTCGGCATCGCCGCGTGGCGGCGGGGCAGGGCGGAGTTGGCGACGCTCGAGCCGCCGCGGCGGGCGCCGGTGGCGCTTTTCGTGCAGGGCGCGCTGATGGCCTGCGTGAACCCCAAGACGCTGCTCTTCAACGCGGCCTTCCTGCCGCAGTTCGCCGATCCCGCGCGCCCGTCCTCGCTGCTGGCGGTGGCGGCGGTCTACCTGCTGACGATGGCGTCGGTCGACGTGGTGTGGGTTCTGGCGGCAGGCAAGGCGCGGGGCTGGCTGGCGCGGGCCGGCGCCCTGCGGCACCGGCTGACCGGATCGCTCTACCTGTCGGCGGCGGCGGGGCTCGCCATGGCGCGGCTGCCGCGCTGAGGCGTCAGACCGCTGCGCGGACGGCGTCGACGAAGGCCGAGACGGCCTCGGGCTCCAGCGCCCAGTCGAACACCAGCCGGCCCATGACCGCCTCGTCGTCGGGGCCCTCGGGGCTGCCCCAGAGGTGATAGACGGCGCCCGCCTCCTGCACGGCGCGGTGCGCGGCGAGGGGCATCTCGAAGAAGATCATGTTGGCGTGGGTGTCGTTCAGCACGGTGACGCCCGCGCCCTTCAGCCCCTTCAGCCCCTGCAGCGCCTGGTCGCAGCGCGCGTTGGCGCGGCTGGCGAGGTCGTGCCAGAGATTGTCGGTCAGGTAGGCGTCCATCTGCGCCGCGAGGTAGCGTTGCTTGGAGAACAGCAGCGCCCCACGCTTGCGGCGGTATTCGAACTCGGCGGCTTTCTCCGCGTCGAAGATCACCACCGCCTCGACGCCCATCAGCCCGTTCTTGGTGCCGCCGAAGACGCAGATGTCGACGCCGATCTTCCAGCTCATCTCGGCGGGCGTGACGCCGAGCTTGACGGCGGCGTTCGAGAACCGCGCCCCGTCGAGATGCACGGGCAGGCCGTAGTCCCTGGCCACGGCGGTCAGGGCGCGCAGCTCGTCCATCGAGTAGACGTTGCCGCGCTCGGTCACCTGCGTGATCGAGACCGGGCCGCGCTTGGGGCCATGCACGCCGCGGGTCTCTTCGTTCTCGATGGCGGCGCGCAGGGCCTCGGGGCTCATGCGGTCGGCGTCGCCCACCAGCGTCAGCTTGGCACCGCCGGTGAAGAACTCGGGCGCGTTGCACTCGTCCTCGTGGATGTGCGCCACGGGCGAGCAGAAGACGGTGGCGTAGGGCGGGCAGAGGCAGGCCAGCGACAGCACGTTGGCGGCGGTGCCCGTCGGAACGAGGTGGACGGCGGCCTCGGGGGCCTCGAAGAGCGCGCGGATCTTGTCGGTGACCTGCTGCGACAGCGCATCGCCACCGTAGCCCATGGCATAGCCCTCATTGGCGCGGGCCAGCGATTCGAGCACCTGCTGCGGCACGGGGCCGGAGTTGTCGGAGGCAAAGAACATCAGACGGGCTCCTCGATGATGTGGTCTTCCCAGTCGTCCTCGTCGATCTCGAACTCGGGCACGGTGCGCCCGCGCATCGACACGCCCGCTGCATGCACCGTCTCGGGGTCGCCCGAGATCAGCGGGTGCCAGTCGAAGAGCGGCTCGCCCGCCCAGAGCAGGCGGTAGGCGCAGGTCTGCGGCATCCAGTAGGCGTGTTCGTCGATGTTCGAGGGCTTCAGGACGATGCATTCCGGCACGAACTGGTGCCGGATCGGGTATTGCGCGCAGCGGCAGCTCTCGTCGTCGAAGAGGCGGCAGGCGACACAGGTCAGCGCGACCTCGCCCGAGTCCTCGTCCTCGAGCTTGTTGAGGCAGCACTTGCCGCAGCCGTCGCAGAGCGCCTCCCACTCCTTGTCCGAGAGCTTGGCGAGGGGCTTCTTCTCCCAGAAGCGGGGCTCCAGCCCGTTGCGGTCGATGGGGTCGCTCATAGTGCCTCGAGAATCTCGCGGGCCCGGGCGCAATCCGCGTCCATCTGGGTGATCAGCGCGTCGAGCCCGTCGAACTTCTGCTCGGGGCGGAGGTATTCGACGAGGCCCACCGACAGCGTGGCGCCGTAGAGATCGCCCTTGAAGTCGAAGATGAAGGTCTCGAGGTTGGGCGTGTTCTCACCGAACATCGGCCGCACCCCGAGCGATGCCGCGCCGTGGTAGTTGCCCTTGTGCTCGCCGGTGATGACCTCGACCACGACCGCGTAGACGCCCTGCCTGGGGGGGTGCAGCCCTTCGATGGACATGTTGGCGGTGGGGTAGCCCAGCTCGCGGCCGCGCTGCTCGCCGCCGACCACGACGCCCTCGATGCGGTGCCAGTGGCCGAGCTGCGCCGCCGCTTCGCGCGGGTTGCCGTCGGTCAGCGCCTTGCGGATCGCGGTGGAGCTCACCTGCCCGCCGCGATGTTCGAGGATCTCGGCCACGGTCACGCCGAAGCCCATCTCGACACCGAAGCGCTTGAGGTCGTCCACGTCCCCGGCGCGGTTCTTGCCGAAGCAGAAATCGGCGCCGACGACCACGTGCCTGAGCCCGAGCCCTTCGGAAATCACCCGACGGGCGAATTCCTCGGGGGTGAGGGCGGCAAGTGCGCTGTTGAAGTTCAGCTCGTAGAGCCGCTCGACGCCCAGCTTCTCGAGCCGCGAGGTGCGCGCCTCGGGCGACATCAGCCGGAACGGCGGGGAGTCGGGGGCGAAATACTCGCGCGGGGGGGGCTCGAAGGGGAGCACGCCGCAGGGCGCGCCGCCGCCGGCCTCGCGCGCCATGCGGATCACCGCCTGATGGCCGAGGTGGACGCCATCGAAGTTCCCGATGGCGACGCTGGCGCCCCGGTCCTGGGGCTCGACGTATTGATAATCCCGGATGATCCGCATGGGCGAAGGCCTAGCTCTCCGTGTGGTCGGGCGCAAGGTGGGGCGAGACATTGCGCGCCTCGCCGCGGCCCCGGTGCCGGTGTTTCGGTCACACCGCGTCGCGGGGGGCTGGGAAGGGCGCTCCCGCCTCAGCCGCCGCCTCAGCCGTAGTCGCGTTCCCCGAAGATCGCCGAGCCCACGCGCACATGGGTCGCGCCAAGCGCGATGGCCTCCTCGAAATCCGAGCTCATGCCCATCGAAAGCCCCGTCAGCCCGTTGCGCTCTGCGATCTTGGCGAGCAGCGCGAAGTGCAGCGAGGGCGTTTCCTCGGCGGGGGGGATGCACATCAGCCCCTTCACCGGCAGGTCGAGCGCCCGGACCTCGGCGATGAAGGCGTCGGCCTCGACGGGCAGGACGCCGGCCTTCTGCGGCTCTTCTCCGGTGTTCACCTGCAGGAACAGGTCGGGACACTGGCCCATCTCCTGCGCCAGCCGCGCGATGGTGGTCGCGAGCTTGGGGCGGTCGACCGAGTGAATGGCCGAGAACAGCTCCATCGCCTGCCGCGCCTTGTTGGTCTGCAGCGGGCCGATGAGATGCACCGAGACGCCCTCGAAGCGGCTCATGAACTCAGGCCACTTGCCGCGCGCCTCCTGCACCTTGTTCTCGCCGAAAAGCCGGTGGCCCTCCTCGAGCACCGCCTCGACCCGCTCCAGCGGCTGGACCTTGCTCACCGCGATGAGCTCGACCGAGCCCGGGGCGCGGCCGGCATCGGCCTCGGCTTTTGCAATGCGGTCTCGGATGTCGCTCAGTCCCATGGCTCGTCTCCCCAGGCTTCGATGAAGGGTTGCAGCTCGCGCTCGTAGCGCGTCCAGGCGCGGGCGGAGCTGCGGTAGATCGGTTGGCGCACCTGGCTGACGCTCAGCGTCTTCACGGCGTCGCGGCTCTTGTAGAAGTCGAGGCAGGCGTCCTGCCAGTCAAGACCGGCAGCCGCGACCAGCGCCCGTGACTGCGGCTCGGGATCGGCGACCAGTTCCTCGTAGCGGATCTCGTGCACGACGCCGGGCAGGCGTTCCTTCCAGAACGCGACGTTGCGCCGGAAGCGCTGGATGGTGCCCGCGATGTCGGCGAGGTCGTTGGCGTAGCGGTGGGTGCCGGTGGCGAAGAAGTTGCGGAAGATCGACACGGCGATGTCGCGCGGGTCGCGCTGGACCACGATGATCCGCGCGCCGGGCAGCGTGTGGTGCAGCAGCCCCACCAGCAGGTGCGACAGGATCGACTTGTCGGTGATCACCGGCGTCTGGCCGGGGATGTCGCGGCGCACGAGCCGGGTGTAACGCTCGGCGAAGGCGCGGAGCCGCTCCGGCGGTTCCCTGTCCAGCGGGCGCATGGCCTCGCCCACGCCGAACTGCCCGTAGGCCAGCCGAAGCGCGATGCCGAGCTCGCCCCCCGCGGCAACCTCGCCGTGCGCGGCAAGGATGCGTTCGACCAGCGTGGTGCCCGAGCGCGGCATGCCGGTGACGAAGATTGGGCACGGGCCTCCGGTGGGGGCGCCTTCGAGAGGCGGCAGGCCGATGAGCCCTTCCTGCGCGGCACGGACACCCGCGAACTCGCGCTCCTGCGCCTCGGCGTCGAAGGGCGCGCCCTTGCGCTGCAGGGCGTTGGCGCGGGCGAAGCAGGCGAAGGCGCGCTCGGGCTTGCCGGTCTCTTCCAGGGCCTTTCCGAGCGCATAGCCAAGGGGGATGCGCGGCGCGTCGGGCAGGTCCTTGCGCGCCCAGAGCTTCTCCATCGCGGGCAGCAGCGGGTCGGTCGCGTCGATCTTCTTGGCGGCAAGGAAGATGCGGTAAAGCTGTGCCTCGGCAGGGTGCTTCCTGAGCAGGCGGCGGAAGATCTTCTCGGATTCGTCGAAGCGCCCCAGCAGCTGCAGGTAATGCGCCTTGTCGGCCTCGCTGCCGAGCGGGTCGGTGCCCCCGGCGATCAGGCGGTCATAGGCGGCCAGCGCGTCGTCGCTGGCGCCCAGATGGCGGAAGCGATCGGCAGCGTGGCGGGTCAGTTGCGGATGCGTGGGCGCCAGCGCCACGGCCTTGCGCAGCTGGCCGAGACAGGCCTCGCGGTCGCCCTCCTCGAAGGCGATGCGGGAGAGCTCGTAAGGGAACTCTGCCTGCTTGGGCGCGGCCAGCGCGAGCTGGGTAAAGGCGGCGCGGGCCTGCGCAAGGCGGCCGTGGGCCATGTGGCTCTTGGCGTCCTGCAGGAGCCGGGTCGTCATCTGTTTCGACAGGGGCAGCATGGGCGAGGGGGCCTCGGTGACTTGCGGAATCGCGGGGTGGCGGCGACCGAGCCGGAGCACGGCGCTGGAACGAGACCTACGCCATCATGCGCGGGACTGGAACTCTCCGGCGACAGATTCGAGGATCCCGAGCGCCTCGGCCTCGCGGCCGTCCGGCACGAAGAGGTGATTGTGGTAGAAGCCCGACACAGGGTTCACGCTGATGCCCGCCGCGGCCAGCCGCGTGGCGATATGGGCGATGAAGCCGACCGCCTCGAGCGAGGAATGGACGGTGAGGGTGATCATCCGGCAGGGAAAGTCGTGGTCGAGCCCGTGCGCCTCGGCTTCGTCGCGGGGCAGGATCAGTGTGACGCCCTCGGCCTCGTGGAGCGTCATGCGCGGGGCAAGGCCTGCGGGCAGGGGGCCGGGCGGGACGGTGGCGAAGACGAAGAGCTCGTCCGCCAACTGGGCCGAAAGGCTCTGAAGCAGCACGTCGAGGCGTCTTTCGCCGCTCATCGGAAGGCGTCCTTCTGGCCCGTGACCGTCGCGGTTGACCTTGGCGATCGGGTGGGGACAGCGATAAGCCATCCCCGAAAAAGAAAAGAGCGGGCCAAAGCCCGCTCTTCCCTGAACCAATCTCCGGAGAGATCAGAAGTTCATGCGCAGGCCGAGCGACCAGGTGTCGTAGTCGTCGTCGACGCCGCCGATGTCGTAGTCCGAGTAGCCGTAGCCGAGACGGGCTTCGAGGCCGCCGCCGAGGTCGTAGCTGGCTGCGAGGCCAAAGCCCGAGGTCTCGCCGGAGTCACCAGCGTCGTACTCACCGTAGTTCAGGCCGATCGCGACTGCGTTCATCTCGTAGCCGAAGCCGATGCCCCAGTGCTCGATGTCGTCGGCGAAGAACTCTTCTTCGACGTTCGCTTTGGTGTAGGTCAGGCCAGCCGAGAAGCCGCCACCGAAGCCAGCGGTTGCTGCGACGGTGGTGATGTCAGCTGCGTCGTCCAGGGTCTGGTAGCCGAGGCCGACGGTCAGGTCGACGGTCGAGACAGTGCCGCTCCAGGACACGCCGAGACCCCAGATGGTCGAACCGGTATCACGACGGCCGAGATCGTTCGGTGCGATACCGTTGGCAACTTGCTCGCCGGACAGCGAGAAGGTGAAGCCCTGGTAGGCGTAGTCGAAGCGAGCGACCTGGCCGTCGCCGAAGCCGTCCAGCGAGAGGCCGACGCCGTCGGTGTCGAAGTCGAAACCGTCGGAGTGGTTGAAGCCGAGGTGGATGGTTTCGTCGTCTGCCAGCGAACCGCCTGCGAGCGCCAGTTCCGGCACGCGTGCGTCGAGGGCGCCGTCGGTGTCACCCATGGTCAGGGTGGCGCCGCCGTAGGAGACGAACATGTTCTCGCCGCCCTGGTCGCTAGGACGCTCGAAGCGGCCCGGGTTCTTGTTGTCGGCGGCTTCGTCGAGGTCGATGGTTGCACCGAAGGTCAGGCCGTTGTCGGCTTCACCGGTCATGGTGAAGGTAACGTCGAGATCGGTGAAGAACTGAGTCTCGTTGTCAGCGCTGTATACAGTGTCGCCAACTTCGTTCGTGGTCTTCCCGCCG
>NZ_JAATOS010000108.1:0-11602 GCF_011806505.1 Salipiger sp. HF18
GGGCGCCTGCGCCGTGGCCTCTGCGCGGTCCCCGGCGGGGCTGGCGCCCGAGAAGAGCCCCACGGTCCGGGCACCGGCGTCGATGCCGCGTCGCGCCAGGCCCTGCCGCAGCCGGTCGACCCCCGGCGCGCCGCTCTCGAGCACGGACCGGAGGCCATCGCCCGGGGCGTCGGCGCTCAGGCCCAGCAGGCCTGCGTCCACGCGCCCGTCGGGATGGGCGGCCAGCAGGTCGCAGGGCTGGCCGCCCTCGGTGTTGGTGACGGAGACCCGGTCGCCTTGCCTCAGCTCGACCAGCAGCGCCCCGCCGCCGGGGACGGTCTTTCTTTCCTCGCTCGGGGCGAGGGTGTGTTCCTCCTCTCCCCTTGGCCGGGAGGGGCTCGGTGCACCTGTCCTCCTCTGGTGGCCGATTTTGTCGAGCAAGGTCGGTCTCCATCGAAGAAAAAATCCGGGGGCAAACGCGGTCCCCCGGACCAGGGGAAGGGGTGGAGGTCCGTCTTCAGTTGCGAAGATAGGCTTCCATGCTGTCGTCGAGCGCGTCCTTCCACGGCGTGTGGTGGACGGGCGCCATGGTGCCGGTGATCACCGATTCATAGCAATTGTTGCGGAAGGCCATGATGTCCTTCGCCTTGTGTTTCTTCCACTGCAAGAAGGCCTCGGTGGCGCCGTCGACGTCGAAGCTCGGGTAGTCGGTGTCGGCGATCAGCTCCTTGATGTAATCCGCCTGGTACTCGATGGCGTATTTCACATCGTCCGAGACCTCTTCCCGGACTTCCCGTTCCTTGACGTCGGCTTCCAGCACGGCCTTGTCCTCGGGCACCGCGATGCGGTCCATGATGATGTCGCGGACATACCAGGCCTGGGCGTCGAACATGTTGAAAGTGAACCACTGGTCCTGCATCCCGAGGTAGAACATCTTGGGATTGTGGACGTAAACCACGCCCTTGTAGAGATCCGTGGTCGCCAGCCGGTTCGCGGTCTTCAGGCGCAGGTCGTCCGGCAGGAACGGGAAATAGTGCTTGTAGCCGGTGCAGAGGATGATCGCGTCGACGTCCTTGCTGCTGCCGTCGCTGAAGTGGACGGTCCTGCCTTCGACGCGCTCCATCGCGGGTTTTTCTTCCCAGTTTTCCGGCCAGTTGAAGCCCATGGGCGCCGAGCGGTAGCAGCTGGTGACCGAGTTGGCGCCGTATTTCCAGCACTGCGACCCGATGTCCTCGGCGGAGTAGGACGCGCCCACCACCAGCACGTCCTTGCCGGCGAATTCGCGGGCGTCGCGGAAATCATGCGCATGCACGATGCGGCCGTTGAACTGGTCGAAACCGGGGTATTCCGGCACGTTGGGCGAGGAGAAGTGCCCCGAGGCGCAGATCACATGGTCGAAGCGCTCCTTGTAGACGCGGTCTTCGGTCATGTCGTGTACGGTGACCTCGAAGTCGCCCGTCTCGGTGTCGTATTCCACCCAGCGGATGACCGAGGAGAAGCGGATCCACTTGCGGACGTCGGCCTTGAGCACGCGGCCCTCGATATAGTCGAAGAGCACGGCGCGCGGCGGGTAGGAGGCGATCTGCTTTCCGAAATGTTCCTCGAAGGAATAGTCGGCGAATTCCAGGCCCTCCTTGGGGCCGTTGGACCACAGATACCGATACATCGAGCAATGCACCGGCTCGCCGTTCTCGTCCACGCCGGTGCGCCAGGTGTAGTTCCACAGCCCGCCCCAGTTCGACTGCTTCTCGAAGCAGACCACTTCCGGGATCTCGGCGCCCTTGGCGGCGGCGGACTGGAAGGCGCGCAACTGGGCAAGGCCGGAGGGGCCGGCGCCGATGATGGCTACTCGTTTGGTCATTGGTGGTCTCCCGTTGTTGTCACTTTATGGTATGAACCAAAAATTAAAATTGGTTCTTTTGGTTGTTACTGGTTTGGTCCAAAAGTTTTCTGCTGGTCAACGAATTTTCTTTAGGGGAATATCCGTGGCGTGGGGAAATGCGCGAATTTGCCCTCATTTTAAGCGACGGGGGACCACATGAGCGCCGTGTCACTGGCCCAACGCCTTGCCGTTTCGGGAAGCCTGCCCCGACTCAGCGTGCAGGACCGCGCGCCCATCCGCATCGGCGCGCTGGTGCCGCTGACCGGTGCAGAGCTGTTCTGGGGGCGGCCGGGGCTCGACGGGTGCCGGATCTGGGTCGACTGGATCAACGAGCACGGCGGCATGATGGTCGGCGGGCGCCGGCATCTGGTGGAGCTGGTCGAGGTCGACAGCGCGCTTGGCGCCGAGGCGACGCTCGAGGCGGCCCGGCAGATGGTCGAGACCCGCAAGGTGCGGCTGGTGCTGACGCTCGGCGGGCGCGACATGGGGCTGGCGCTGGCCTACCTGATGGACCGGCGGGTGCTGACCGCGACGCTGCTGCCCTCGGACCTGTCGCCGGATCACCGCACGCTGATCGCCCCCGCCGAGGTGCATCCCTTCTTCAATGTGACCGGCGTCGAATGGCTTGCGCGGCACAAGCCCGAGGCGCGCCGCGTGGCGCTCTGCTCGCAGGCGGACGAGATGGGGCTGCCCTCGCTCGCCACCTACCGCGCCGCCTGCCGGGTGGCGGGGCGCGAGATCGTGGAAGAGGTCCAGTATGATGCCGAGACCGGCGACGCCGAGGCCATCCTGCAGCAGATGCTGGCGGCAGAGCCGGATGTGCTCTGCTGGTGCTCCTCGGCGCCGCCGATGATCGAGGCGCTGACGGTCGCTGCCTACAAGGCGGGCTTCCGGGGGGAGATCCTCGCCTGCACCTGCGATCACTACGACCGCCTGATCGCGCAGACCTCGCCCGCCTTCATGGAGCGCTTCACCTTCCAGTTTCCGGATTTCGACGATCCGGCGCTGGAGCGGGCGGAGTTCTTCTTCCGCCGTCCCAAGACCTTCTTCGACACGTTCAACGAGCGCTTCCCAGACGAATGGACGGCAGTGAGCTGGGAATACGCCGCGATCCTCGACCGCTGGCACGACGCGGTGGAGGTGGCCGACAGCCTCGCCACGCCCACGGTGCTGGCCGCGCTCAAGCGCGGGCGCAGCATGCCGCACACCTTCGGCATGGCGCGCTGGTGGGGCACCGAGGTCTACGGCATCGACAACGCGCTGGTCGGCGACTGGCCGGTGGTGGCGATCCGCGACGGCAAGGCGCAGATCCAGGAGTTCGGCTCGGTGCTGAACTGGCTCGAGGCGCATGGCGCCACGCTGATCGAAGAGCTGGGGGCTACGGGGCAGCTCTGGCACCAGCGCGTGAAACCGGACCTGGCGCATGCCATGTCGGATACGGAGGACTGAGACCTTGCCCATCAAGAAGCGCAGCGCGGCGTTGTCGCAGAACCCCCATGCGGTCGGCGAACCGCGCGAGAAGAACCTCGAGGTGGCTATCGGCCGGCAGGTGCGCGAGCTGCGCAAGCGTCAGCGGATGACCGGTGGCGATCTGGCGGGCAAGACCGGCCTGTCGGTGGGGATGCTGTCGAAGATCGAGAACGGGGTGATCTCGCCCTCGCTCAACACCATGTCGGCGCTGGCCAACGCGCTTGGGGTGCCGCTGGTGCAGCTGTTCTCGGGCTTCGAGGAGCCGCGCGGCGCGATGCACGTCAAGGCGGGGCAGGGGGCCGAGATCGAGCGCGCGGGCACCCGTGCCGGGCATCAGTACAACCTGCTGGGCCATATCGGCTCGAACAACTCGGGCGTGGTGGTGGAACCCTACCTGCTGACGCTCACCGACGAGTCGGAGCGCTTCCCCACCTTCCAGCACGAGGGCATCGAGTTCCTCTACATCCTCGAGGGCCGGGTCAGCTATCGCCACGGCGACCAGACCTATCTTCTGGAGCCCGGCGACGCGCTGCTCTTCGATTCGGACGCGCCGCATGGCCCGGAGGACATTCTCGAGCTCCCGCTGCGGTATCTCTCGGTGATCACCTACCCGCAGGTGGCCTGAGAGCGCTCGGTCTGCTCAAACTCTGAGCGAAATCGGCCGACATACCGGCGATGCGATCAACAAACGGGCAATTTCCGGCTGACGACGGAAATCTCCCTCCGAGGTCGAGAACTTTCTTGAAAAGAAAATAGGTTTCCCCTTAGTGATGTTTTCAGCGGCGCACCCGCGCCAAGGATCTATTCATTGCGGAGGACACCATGTGTGGCATCGTTGGGCTGTTCCTGAAGAAGGATGACCTGCGCCCCAAGCTGGGCGATATGCTGACCGATATGCTCATCACCATGACCGACCGTGGCCCGGACAGCGCCGGGATCGCGATCTATGGCGATGCGGCCGAGGGCAGCACCAAGATCACCGTGCAATCCAAGGCACCGGAGACCGAGTTCGACGGGCTCGAGGCGGCGCTCTCCGAGACGCTCGGCGCACAGGTGACCGCGACCGTCGTCGACACCCACGCGGTGCTGATCGTCCCCGAGGAAAAGGCCTCCGACGCCATCGCCGCGCTGGAAGACCGCGGGCTGCGCATCATGGGCTCGGGCGCCTCGATGGAGATCTACAAGGAAGTGGGCCTGCCCAAGGACGTGGCCGCGCGCTTCAACCTCCGCGCCATGGGCGGCAGCCACGGCATCGGCCACACCCGCATGGCGACCGAAAGCGCCGTGACCACCATGGGCGCGCACCCGTTCTCGACCGCCGAGGACCAGTGCCTCGTGCACAACGGCTCGCTGTCGAACCACAACCAGATGCGCCGCAAGCTTGCCAAGAAGGGCGTCTTCACCCGCTCGGAAAACGACACCGAGGTGGGCGCGGCCTACATCTCGTCGCGCATCGCCGACGGCGCGTCTCTGGGCGAGGCGCTGGAGGGCACCATTGACGATCTCGACGGGTTCTTCACCTTCGTGACCGGCACCAAAAACGGCTTCGGCGTGGTGCGTGACCCCATCGCCTGCAAGCCCGCCGTGATGGCCGAGACCGACGATTACGTCGCCTTCGCCAGCGAATATCGCGCCTTCGCCGACCTTCCGGGGATCGAGGCCGCCCGTGTCTGGGAACCCGAGCCCGCCACCGTCTACTTCTGGGAACGCTGAGCCATGACCACCACTCTGGACAAGACCGTGCTCGACATGACCGCCACGGACCTGCGCACGGTCAACACCACGCTGCAGGCCGCCGCCAAGGCGCAGGCCAACGGCGCCTATGTCATCACCAACCCGCGCGGCAGCCACGCCATGGCCTGCGGCCTCGACGGCCCGCTGAGCGTCACCATCAAGGGCTCGACCGGCTATTATTGCGCGGGCATGAACAAGGAAGCCACCGTCACGGTCGAAGGCTCGGCCGGCCCGGGCGTGGCCGAGAACATGATGTCGGGCACCGTCACCATCGAGGGCGACGCCTCGCAATACGCGGGCGCCACCGGCCACGGCGGGCTGCTCAACATCAAGGGCAACGCGTCCAGCCGCTGCGGCATCTCGATGAAGGGCATCGACATCGTCGTGCACGGCAACATCGGCCACATGTCCGCCTTCATGGCGCAGAAGGGCAACCTCGTGGTGCTGGGCAATGCCGGCGACGCGCTGGGAGACTCGCTCTACGAGGCGCGGCTCTTCGTGCGCGGCGAGGTGAAATCGCTGGGTGCGGACTGCATCGAGAAGGAGATGCGGCCCGAGCACATCGAGACGCTGAAGGCGCTGCTCGAGAAGGCCGGTGCCGACGCCAAGCCCGAGGAATTCAAGCGCTACGGCTCGGCCCGCAAGCTCTACAACTTCAACATCGACCACGCTGACGCTTACTGAGGGCCGCGACATGGACAAGACACCGCAAACCGAGCCGCGCCAGAGCTGGACGTTTTCGAACTCGATCAACTCCGAGATCCGCCGGGCGGCGGCCACGGGCATCTACGACATCCGCGGCGGCGGGGCGAAGCGGCGGGTGCCGCATTTCGACGACCTGCTGTTCCTCGGCGCCTCGATGTCGCGCTACCCGCTCGAGGGTTACCGCGAGAAATGCGAGACCAGCGTGACCCTCGGCACCCGCTTCGCCAAGAAGCCCATTGAGCTGAAGATCCCGGTGACCATCGCCGGCATGTCCTTCGGCGCGCTTTCGGGCCACGCCAAGGAAGCGCTGGGACGTGGCGCCACCATGGCCGGCACCTCGACCACCACCGGTGACGGCGGCATGACCGAGGAAGAGCGCGGCCACTCCGAGAAGCTGGTCTACCAGTACCTGCCCAGCCGCTACGGCATGAACCCCGACGACCTGCGCCGCGCCGATGCGATCGAGGTCGTGGTGGGGCAGGGCGCCAAGCCCGGCGGCGGCGGCATGCTGCTCGGCCAGAAGATCACCGAGCGCGTCGCCGGGATGCGCGACCTGCCGGTGGGCATCGACCAGCGCTCGGCCTGCCGTCACCCGGACTGGACCGGCCCCGACGATCTCGAGATCAAGATCCTTGAACTGCGCGAGATCACCAACTGGGAAAAGCCGATCTACATCAAGATCGGCGGCGCGCGCCCCTACTACGACACCGCGCTGGCGGTGAAGGCCGGGGCCGACGTTGTCGTCCTCGACGGCATGCAGGGCGGCACCGCCGCGACGCAGGACGTGTTCATCGAGCACGTGGGCCAGCCGACTCTGGCCTGCATCCGCCCCGCCGTGCAGGCGCTTCAGGACCTGGGGATGCACCGCGAGGTGCAGCTCGTGGTCTCCGGCGGGATCCGCACCGGTGCCGACGTGGCCAAGGCGCTGGCGCTCGGCGCCGACGCGGTGGCCATCGGCACGGCGGCGCTGATCGCGCTCGGCGACAACGATCCCAGGTGGGAAGCCGAGTACCAGAAGCTCGGCACCACCACCGGCGCCTATGACGACTGGCACGAGGGCCGCGACCCGGCGGGCATTACCACGCAGGATCCCGAGCTGATGCAGCGCCTCGATCCGGTGGCTGCGGGCCGTCGCCTGCGCAACTACCTCAGCGTGCTGACGCTGGAATGCCAGACCATCGCACGCGCCTGCGGGCACAACCACGTGCACAATCTCGAACCCGAGGATCTGTGCGCACTGACCATGGAGGCCGCCGCCATGGCCCAGGTGCCGCTTGCAGGGACCAACTGGTACCCCGGCAAGCCCGGCTTCTAAGCCGGATCGAGAGAGGGGCCCGCGGCCCCTCTCTCTCCATCGGGACATGCAACAGGGAACACAAAGATGAGCAAACTCGCAAAATTCGCCGAGGACAACGGCGTCAAGTATTTCATGATCTCCTACACGGATCTTTTCGGGGGCCAGCGCGCCAAGCTGGTGCCCGCCGCCGCCATCGCCGACATGGAAGAGGACGGGGCGGGCTTTGCCGGCTTCGCCACCTGGCTCGACCTGACCCCGGCGCACCCCGACATGCTGGCGGTGCCCGACGAGGACGCGGTGATCCAGCTGCCGTGGAAACCCGAGGTCGCCTGGGTGCCCGCAGACTGCATCATGGAAGGCGAACCGGTCGAGCAGGCCCCGCGCAACGTGCTCAAGAAGCTGATCGCCGAGGCCGCCGAGGCCGGGCTGCGGGTCAAGACCGGCATCGAGGCCGAGTTCTTCCTGCTGACCCCCGAGGGGGATGCGATCTCGGACCCGTTCGATACCGCTGAAAAGCCCTGCTACGACCAGCAGGCGGTGATGCGCCGCTACGACGTGGTCGCGGAAATCTGCGACTACATGCTCGAGCTGGGCTGGGGCCCGTACCAGAACGACCACGAGGACGCCAACGGCCAGTTCGAGATGAACTGGGATTTCGACGACGCCCTTGTCACCGCCGACCGCCACAGCTTCTTCAAGTTCATGGTCAAGTCGATCGCCGAGAAGCACGGGCTGCGCGCCACCTTCATGCCGAAGCCGATCCAGGGCCTGACCGGCAACGGCTGCCACGCCCATATCTCGGTCTGGGATCTCGACGGCAAGAAAAACGCCTTTGCGGGCAACGCCGGGGGCCAGATCGGCGAGGTCGGGCTTTCCGAGCAGGGGGGCTACTTCCTTGGCGGCATCATGAAGCACGCCGAGGCGCTGGCGGCGATCACCAACCCCACGGTGAACAGCTACAAGCGCATCAACGCGCCGCGCACCATGTCGGGCGCAACCTGGGCGCCGAACACCGTGACCTGGACCGGTAACAACCGCACCCACATGGTCCGCGTTCCCGGCCCCGGCCGGTTCGAGCTGCGCCTGCCGGACGGCGCGGTGAACCCCTACCTGCTGCAGGCGGTGATCATCGCGGCGGGTCTCTCTGGCATCCGCTCGAAGGCCGACCCGGGCAAGCGCTACGACATCGACATGTATGCCGAGGGTCACACCGTGAAGGACGCGCCGCGCCTGCCTCTGAACATGCTCGACGCCATCCGCGCCTATGACGCGGACCCCGAGCTTAAGGCCATGCTGGGCAACGATTTCTCGGCGTCCTACATCAAGATGAAGCACCAGGAATGGAACTCCTTCGTGTCGCATTTCTCGAACTGGGAAAAGCAGCACACGCTGGACATCTGACCTGCGGGGCGCGTGTCGCGCCTCTGGTCCCGGTCGCGATCCGGGGCCTTGCAAGCCATCAGCCAGAACGCCCCGGATCAGCTCCGGGGCGTTTGCGTGTCCGACTGCCGCAGCCGTGACGGCTCGTGGCCGTAGAGACGCCGAAACGCGTCGGAGAAATGCGAGGGCGTCGAGAAGCCCGTCATCTGCGCGATCTCCGAGAGCGGCAGCCGGGTCGAGCCAATGAGCTCGCGCCCCGTCTCCAGCCTCAGCCGGCGGTATTCCTCCATCACCGAGCGCCCCAGCGCGGCGCGGAACTGGCGCTGAAGCTGGCGCACCGACAGCCCGCTCAGGCTCGCGATCTGCTCCTGGTCGAGCGGGTCGGCGATGTGGCTCTCCATCAGCTCGAGCGCGCCCTCGACCGCCAAAGGCAGCGCGCCGTAACGGGCGGCGATGGAGACCCTTTGCGGTGCCTCGGCGCCCCGGATCTCGGTTTGGATGAACCAGTCCGAGATGCGCTCGGCGAAGCGGTTTCCGAAATCCCGCGCGATGATCGCGTGCATCATGTCGAGCGGCGCCGAGCCCCCGGCGCAGGTATAGCGGTCACGGTCGATGACGAAGAGCCTGCGCTCCAGCAGCCACGTCCCCGGCATCGCGTCGAAATCGTCGTAGTGATGCCAGTGCACGGTGAAGCGGCGGTCGCGCAGCAGCCCCGCCCGCGCCAGGATCACCGCCCCGCCCGAGATGCCTCCAAGCGCCACGCCGTTGCGATCCGCCTGCCGCAGCCACGCCATAAGTGCGGGGTCCGAGACCCGGGCCGGATCGCCCCCCGCCACCACGAAGACGAGATCGAAGAGCGGCACCGCGTCGCGGAAATACCGCGTCTCGAAGGCCGCCCCGACCGACGACAGGGCGCGCGTTCCGGTGTTCGACAGAAGCGTGATGTCATAGGCGAGGTCGGGTGAAAACTGGTTCGCGGCGCGCAGCGGTTCCAGCGCCGCGGCGGTCGAGAGCAGCGCGTATCCGTCGACCAGAAGAAAAGCGATTCGACGCACCCGCGCCCCCTGTCCCGGAAATCGAAGTCGTGTCCCATTTTCAACAGAATACGTCCCTATTCAAGAGGATCACTGCAAATAACGCCGATACAACAAGGAGGTCCGAAGGAGAGGCCCGTATGACATTCTCAGGTTTCAAAGTCGTCAAAGAGGCGCTGACCGGCTACAGGGGATGGGGTCCCCTGTGGCGCAACCCGACCCCGAAACCGGCCTATGACGTGGTGATCGTGGGCGGCGGCGGGCACGGGCTCGCGACGGCCTACTACCTCGCCAAGCGCTACAACCTGCGCAACGTGGCGGTGCTCGAGAAGGGCTGGATCGGGTCGGGCAATGCCGGGCGCAACACCACCATCATCCGCTCGAACTACCTGCTGCCGGGCAACCAGCCGTTCTACGAGCTGTCGATGCAGCTATGGGAGAACCTCGAGCAGGACACCAACTTCAACTCGATGGTCAGCCAGCGCGGGATCATCAACCTTTTCCATTCGGACGGCCAGCGCGACGCCTATCGCCGGCGCGGCAACGCCATGATGATCTCGGGCGCGGGGGCGCGGCTGCTGGGCCCGGACGAGCTGCGCGAGATGGTGCCCTTCCTCAACTTCGACAATGCGCGCTTCCCGATCAAGGGCGGGCTGATGCAGGAACGTGCAGGCACCGCGCGCCACGATGGCGTGGTCTGGGGCTATGCCCGCGGCGCCGACAAGCTTGGCGTCGACATCATCCAGAACTGCGAGGTCACCGGCTTTCGCATCGAGAACGGCAAGATGCTCGGGGTCGAGACCTCGCGCGGGTACATCGGCGCGGGCAAGGTCGGTGTCTCGGTCGCGGGCAGCTCGGGCCGGGTGATGGCCTATGCGGACCGCCGCCTGCCCATCGAGAGCCACGCGCTGCAGGCCTTCGTCTCGGAGGGGCTGAAGCCCGTCATCCCGGGGGTCATCACCTTCGGCGTGGGGCACTTCTACATCAGCCAGTCCGACAAGGGCGGGCTGGTCTTCGGTGGCGACATCGACGGCTACAATTCCTACGCGCAGCGCGGCGGCCTGCCGGTGATCGAGGACGTGCTCGAAGGCGGCATGGCGCTGATGCCGATGATCGGGCGTGCGCGTCTGCTGCGCGCCTGGGGCGGGCTGGTCGACATGTCGATGGACGGCTCCCCGATCATCGACCGCACCGACATCGACGGGCTCTACTTCAACGGCGCGTGGAACTACGGCGGCTTCAAGGCGACCCCCGCCGCGGGGCTCACCTTTGCCCACCTGCTGGCCACCGACATGCCGCACGACACCGCGACCGCGTTCCGCTTCGACCGGTTCAACCGCGGTTACGTCATCGATGAAAAGGGCGTCGGCGCCCAACCCAACCTGCACTGAGGCCACGACATGCTGATCCCTCATCCCCTTCTCGGCCTTCGCGACGCGCAGGAGTTCACCTACCTCGGCGACGCCGCGCTGATGAACCGCCCCGACCCGGACGCTCCCGGTGCCGAGGCCGCGTTCTGCGACTACGTCTTCCTGCGCGACAACCCGGCGGGCGTGCACCGCGAGCTGTGGTACCACGAACAGGGGGACCGCTCGTGGCTTGTCGTCACACGCAACACCCTCACCCACGAGATCCTCGGCGCCGAGCTGGCCTCGGACGTGAAAGCGGGAGCCGCGCAATGACCCGTCTGACCGGCGGTCTGATCGACCGCACCCGGCCGCTGCACTTCACCTTCAACGGCACCGGCTACAAGGGCTTCGAGGGCGACACGCTTGCTTCGGCGCTGCTTGCCAACGGCGTCAGGCTGATGGGCCGCAGCTTCAAGTATCACCGCCCGCGCGGGGTCCTCGCGGCGGGCAGCGAAGAGCCCAACGCGCTGGTCTCGCTGCGCGATGGCGCGCGGGCCGAGCCCAACACCCGCGCCACGGTGGCCGAGCTCTACGACGGGCTCAGCGCCCGCTCGCAGAACCACGTCGGCCCGCTGCACCGCGACCTGCTGGCGGTGAACGACCTGCTGTCGCCGTTCTTCGCGGCCGGGTTCTACTACAAGACCTTCATGTGGCCCAAGGCCTTCTGGGAAAAGCTCTACGAGCCCGCGATCCGCAAGGCGGCCGGTCTCGG
>NZ_JAATOS010000109.1:0-11510 GCF_011806505.1 Salipiger sp. HF18
GTCGATCATGGGCGTGGGCCCGATCTACGCGTCGCGCAAGGCGCTGGAAAAGGCCGGCTGGACGGTCGATGACCTTGACCTGGTCGAGGCCAACGAGGCCTTCGCCGCACAGGCCTGTGCCGTGAACAAGGACATGGGCTGGGATCCGTCGATCGTGAACGTGAACGGCGGCGCCATCGCCATCGGTCACCCGATCGGGGCCTCCGGTGCGCGCGTGCTCAACACCCTGCTCTTCGAGATGAAGCGCCGCGACGCCAAGAAAGGCCTCGCCACGCTCTGCATCGGCGGCGGCATGGGCGTTGCGCTCTGCGTGGAACGCGACTGACAGAACGGGACCGGGGGGCGATGAGCCCCCCGGGCACTCTCACATGACCAGAGCTTGCGAAGACCCGGCGCGGATCGTCCCCATTGACGAAACCCCGCCCTGTTCTCGGAAGGTCGGGGTCACTCCGCATCTCCCCTTTCACCCTCAAGCTCAGGACCCGGTCGCCGGCCCCCGCCGCGCGGCGCGCAAGCACATGCGCACGGCGCACTGCTCTCCGGAGCGGTTGCACGGATCCGCAGAAGGTGCCGGGTACACCGGACGAGACAAAAGCGGGCGGCCAGCCCTCTTTGACTAAGTTGGACGATACAAAGCAACATTGTTGCGCGATCACTAATTGATAAGTAACGATGTTTCCAAAGACGATCTGCCAGAACGGAGGAAAATTTTATGGCGAGAGTTGCACTGGTCACCGGCGGGAGCCGCGGTATTGGCGAAGCGATTTCCAAAGCGCTGAAAGCCGAGGGGTATGAGGTTGCCGCAACCTATGCGGGCAACGACGAGAAGGCCGCGGCCTTCACCGAGGAGACCGGCATCCGGACCTACAAGTGGAACGTGGCGGATTACGAGGCGTCCAAGGAAGGGATCGCCAAGGTCGAGGCCGATCTCGGCCCGATTGATGTGGTGGTGGCCAATGCCGGCATCACCCGTGACGCGCCGTTCCACAAGATGACCCCGGAGCAGTGGAAGGATGTGATCGACACCAACCTCACCGGCGTGTTCAACACCGTGCACCCGGTCTGGCCCGGCATGCGCGAGCGCAAGTTCGGCCGTGTCATCGTGATCTCGTCGATCAACGGCCAGAAGGGTCAGTTCGCTCAGGTCAACTACGCCGCGACCAAGGCCGGCGACCTTGGCATCGTGAAGTCGCTCGCGCAGGAAGGCGCGCGCGCCGGCATCACCGCCAACGCCATCTGCCCGGGCTACATCGCCACCGAGATGGTCATGGCCGTCCCCGAGAAGGTACGCGAGTCGATCATCGCCCAGATCCCCGCAGGCCGTCTCGGCGAGCCCGAAGAGATCGCACGCTGCGTGGTGTTCCTCGCCTCCGACGCGGCGGGCTTCATCAACGGCTCGACGATCTCGGCCAACGGCGGCCAGTTCTTCGTCTGATCCGGCCCCTGCGGCCACTATCTTCGCCCCGGCGTGCCGCGCCGGGGCTTTTTCATGCCCGCGAGCTTGCGCAAGTGGGCGGACGCAGGGCCGCGCCCTATATCCCCGACACATGCCAGAGGAGAGATGCCATGATCGAGGATATCGCCGGCCTGCACCACGTGACAGCACTTGCCACCAGTGCCGCCCGCAACAACGCCTTCTTCACCGACCTGCTCGGGCTCAGGCGGGTGAAGAAGACGGTGAACTTCGACCGGCCCGAGGTCTACCACCTCTACTACGGCGACGAGACCGGCGCCCCCGGCACGGTGATGACCTATTTCCCCTTCCCCAACGCCAAGCGCCGGACGCCTGGCACGGGCGAGGTCTCGACCACCGCCTTCGCGGTGCCGAAGGGCAGCCTCTCCTACTGGGCCGACCGGCTCGCGGGGCGCACCCCCACGACGCAGGCGACGCGTTTCGGCGAGGCGCGTCTGCAGCTCGACGGCCCCGACGACGACGACCTGTCTCTGGTCGAATGTGACGACGCCCGCACGCCCTGGACCGGCGGTGGCGTGCCCGGGGACGCGGCGCTGCGCGGCTTCCATTCGGTCGAACTGCGGCTGCGCGACGTGGCGCCCACCGCCGAGCTGCTGGGCTTCATGGGATACGTCGAGGAGGCCTCCGACGGGCCGGTGACGCGTTTCCGGATGCCCGATGGCAACGGCGCCGATATCGTGGATCTCGTGCAGAGCGACCTGCCGAGCGCCGATCAGGGCGCGGGCAGCGTGCACCACGTGGCCTTCGCGGTGGCTGACCGGGATGCGCAGGCGCGGGTGCGCGACTCGCTGACAGCGCAGGGGTTCGACGTGACCGAGCAGATCGACCGGGATTACTTCTGGGCCATCTACTTCCGCAGCCCCGGCGGGGTGCTGTTCGAGGTGGCCACCGCTGAGCCCGGCTTTGCACGCGACGAAGAGGCCGCGCACCTTGGCGAGGCGCTCAAGCTGCCGGAGCAGCACGCGCATCTGCGGGAGCAACTGGAGAGCACGCTCGAGCCGATCAACGATTGATCGGCCCGGCGGCCCGGGCACCAGAGGTCATGTAAGAGGGACTAACGAATTCGGCAGGCAGGAAATCGGCTGTAACGTAAAGAATTCTTAAGTGAATCTGGCGACGATATGGTCGGACCGCAGCGGGTTCGACAGAGGCTTCTGGTATCTCGGGTCCGGCCCGGTAGCCCCCGTGAGACCACCAGACCGGTTCGTCAGCAGTTATGCCGGATCAGTTCGGATGTCCGCTGAGCCGCGTAATCTCTTCTTTGATGCGAAGCTTCTGTTTCTTCAGGGCGGCGACATGCAGGTCGTCCACGCCCGGACTGCGCTGCATCTCTTCCACAGCCGTTGAGAGGTTCTGGTGTTTCTTCTTCAGTTCCTGCAGGTGCGAACTCAAGCTCATTCTTTCCTCCTTGTGCCGGGTTAGAACTTCCAGTGCAGCACATCCGGCGATTCAAGTCACGCTGCAGATGCGAACGTGCTGAAGAATCCTTTACCATGCGTCAACACCGGGCGATCACACCGGGAAATCCATCCTTTTGCCCTCCCGAAGCGTCGCCCTGATGACGTCGGTATAGTCCTCGCCATCTTCAAGGTGGCGCGCGCCTTCGTGCAGCACGAGGGCCGGGTGAAAGCGGAAAGCCGCCCGCCCACCCTTGCGACCGCGAGCAAGAATCAGCCGGGGCGCCCGCCCGGCGCGCGGCGCCAGCGGCCAGAGCTCCAGTGAGCCAAAAACCGCCTGCATCGCGGCCAGCAATTCAGGCAGCCGCTCGACCCTCTGGATGAAGGTCATGGAGCCCCTGGGCCGCAGCCGACGCGCCGCGAGCGCCGCCCAGGCGGCCATCGGCGCCGGACCGGCGAGCGCCATCTCGCGCCCCACGTCCGGTGCTGCACTGCGGCGATCGGCCTCGAAATAGGGCGGGTTCGCGAGAACGTGATCGAAGGTCAGCGCCCGCAGCGTGGCGGGAGGGGTGGCGATGTCGCCCTCGAACACCGCGCCGTCGAGCCCGTTGCCCTCGAGGTTGCGCCGCGCCAGCGCCGCGTAGCCCGGCTGGATCTCGAGCCCGGCCAGCTTCAGACCCGGCACCCGTACCCCAAGACAGCAGAGCGCCGGTGCCGCGCCGCAGCCGAGCTCCAGCACGCTTTCGCCCGACCGGGCAGGGATCGTTGCCGCCAGCAGCACCGGGTCGATGCCTGCTCGGTAGCCCTCTACCGGCTGCCAGAGCTGCACGCGACCGCCCAGGAACGCATTGCGCACCAGCGCGTCGTCGGGGAACGGATCAGCCCTCAAACTTGACCCCGTACATGCGGAGCACCCGTCGGGCGTCTTCGATGCGGTCGGCCCGGACCATCAGGCGGCGCGGCAGAATGCCTAGGCTGCCTTCAAGCACGCTCATATTTACGTCCAGCTCGAAGCTGTCTATACCCTCCTCGTTGAGAAGGGTTTTGACCAGCGGGATCAGCGTTATGTCGTTGGTGCGAAGAAGCTCTTCCATGAAGGGGATGTAAGGACAGGGCAGCCGCCTTGTCGAGCCTGATGCCGAGGGTTTGATGGGTCTGGATACGCCGAACAAGAAGCCGCATGACCGGCTCGCAGAACTGCTTTCCGAGGATATGGGCGGCGTCAACGCGCTGATCCGCGAGCGGATGGCCTCAAAACACGCGCCCCGCATTCCCGAGGTCACTGCGCACCTCGTCGAAGCGGGCGGCAAGCGGCTGCGACCGCTGCTGACGCTCGCCTCAGCGCGGCTCTGCGGCTACGAGGGCCCGTTCCACGTGCACCTCGCCGCGACCGTCGAGTTCATCCACACCGCGACGCTGCTGCATGACGACGTGGTCGACGAGAGCAGCCAGCGCCGGGGCCGCCCCACCGCCAACCTGCTCTGGGACAACAAGTCCAGCGTGCTGGTGGGCGACTACCTCTTTGCCCGCAGCTTCCAGCTGATGGTCGAGCCCGGCAACCTGCGGGTGCTCAACATCCTGTCGAACGCTGCCGCCACCATCGCCGAGGGCGAGGTGCTGCAGCTGACCGCGGCGCAGGATCTGAAGACCACGGAAGAGATCTATCTGCAGGTGGTGCGTGGCAAGACCGCGGCGCTGTTCTCGGCCGCAACCGAGGTCGGCGGCGTCATCGCCGGCGTTCCGGAGGAGCAGGTGCAGGCGCTCTTCACCTACGGCGACGCGCTGGGAATCGCCTTCCAGATCGCCGACGACCTGCTCGATTACCAGGGCGACAGCTCGGCCACCGGCAAGAACGTCGGCGACGACTTCCGCGAGCGCAAGCTGACCCTGCCGCTGATCAAGGCCGTGGCCCGCGCCTCGGATGAAGAGCGCGCCTTCTGGGTCCGCACGATCGAGAAGGGCGACCAGCGCGACGGCGATCTCGAACATGCGCTGGAGCTGCTGAACGCCCACGCCGCGCTCGAGGACACCCGCACCGATGCGCTGGCCTGGGCCGAAAAGGCAAAAGACGCAATGACAGAGCTGCCGCAGTCGGAACTGCGCGACCTGCTCATCGATCTCGCCGATTTCGTGGTGGCGCGGCTTTACTGAGGCCGCGGCAGCGCCCGCTCCGAGCAATCGCCGAGAACACCCGAGGCTACCCACCAGCCGGGATGCGCCTCGGTCAGTGCCTGCGCGGCCGCCCTGGCGTCATCTTCCGACAGGAAGAGCCCGAAGCAGGTCGCGCCCGATCCCGACATCCGCGCCAGCCCGCAACCGCCCTGCCCCGCCAGTGCATCCAGCACCGCACGGATCCCGGGCTCGACCTTCAGGGCCGGCGCCTCGAGGTCATTGCGCATCCTGGCGAGGAAGCCGATGAGCGAAGCCGCGTCCGGAAACTCGGGCAGCGTGTCGGGCATCGGCGGATTGTCCCGGGTTTCGAGCGCCTTGAACACCGCGGGCGTGGGCACCGGCAGGCGCGGGTTGACCAACACTGCCGCGATGTCGGGCAGCGTGACGAGGCCGAGCCGCTCGCCGATGCCGCGGGCCCGGAGCGGGTGCGAGAGCACGCACATCGGTACGTCGGCGCCAAGGCTGAGAATGCGCTCGGCGTGGCGATGCATCAGCAGGTCGGGAAGTTCGAGGAACCCCTGCGGGATCTCGCCCGACAGGGTAGCGATGCCCCGCAGTGCCGCCGCCGCATCGGCAGAGCCTCCGCCGATGCCGGAGGCCGCCGGAAGTTTTTTTTCAAGCGTCAGCGCAGCCCCCTCGTGCCCGGCAAGCAGTGCGGCCGCCCGGAGTGCGAGGTTGCTCATGTCGTCGGGCACGCCGGCAGCTTCGGGACCCGAGACCTCGAGCGTCAGCCCGTCCCCCGGCGCCACCGTCAGCCAGTCGCCCACCGGGGCGAAGCTCACCAGCGAGTCCAGAAGATGGTAGCCGTCAGATCGCCGGCCGGTGACGTGGAGGGTCAGGTTGATCTTGGCCGGGGCAAAGACCCTATTCGCCATTGGCAACCTTGAGCGGAGGTTTGCCCTCTTCGGAGAGGACCTGGTCCAGCCCGACCTTCAGCTTCTGGCGGATGCGCTCGGGATCGACCTCGTCCGAGGCCTCTTCCCAGTCGACGAAGCTCAGCGCGCGCTTCCACTGGAACTCGGCTTCGAGCGTGCGCCCGACGGCCCAGTAGACGTCGCCGAGGTGGTCGTTGACCACCGGGTCCACCGGCATCAGCTCGGCGGCGCGCTCCATATGCGCGACGGCATCCTCGTAGCGGCCCAGCCGGTAAAGCGCCCAGCCGAGGCTGTCGACGATGTAGCCGCTCTGGGGCTCGGTCGCGACCGCCTGTTCGATCATCGACAGCGCCTCGTCGAGCTTGGCGTGGTGCTCCACCAGCGAATAGCCGAGATAGTTCAGCACCTGCGGCTGGCCCGGGTTGAGCTCGAGCGCCTTGCGGAAGTCGGCTTCCGCCGCCTGCCAGTCCTTGAGCCGCTCCTTGGCGATGCCACGGGCGTAGTAGAGGAACCATTGCGCCGGGTGCTCTTCGACGAAGCCCGAGATGGCGGCATCATAGGCGGCGACCGCCTGATCGTAGCGTTCGAGCTGGCGCATCATGTCGCCAAGCGCCGACTGCACCGAGATCTGGTTGCCGTTGGTCTGCGCGAGTTGCTCGAGCACCTCGACCGCGGCGTCGGGCTTGCCGTCCGAGCGCAGCGCCTCGGCGCGGCCCAGCTCGGCCGAGAAATAGTCGGCATCGTCGCGCGGCACGCGCTTGAAGGTGTCGACCGCAAGATCGTACTGCCCGAGGCTTTCCAGCAGGTTCGCCGACATCAGGATGGCTCCGGAATGGTCCGGGCGCAGGTATTCGGCGATGCGCGAGTAGAGCAGCGTGAAATCGTCGTTGGCCTCGCTCGAGAGCGCGCCGGCCACGGTGTAGAACACCTCGGCGATACCGTCCCGGGGCGAGTTCACGTAGGTGAAGGGCAGCTTCTCGCCCGCCACCAGCGCCGAACGCATCTGTTCCAGCGAAGGGTCGCGCGGGGGCGGGAAGCCCTCGTCGATCATCGCCACCGCGTCGTCCTGACGGTCGAGCTGGCTGAGGATCTGCGACCGTGCCTGCACCGCGCGCCGGGTGAATTGCAGCGTGCCCGCGTCGCCGGCCTCGAAGATCGCTTCCGCCCCCTCGAAATCGCCGACCGAGGCCAGCGCCATGGCCTTGTGGTAGGACGCGAAGGATTGCAGCCCCTGCTCCTGCGCCATCGCCTCGAAGGCGACGAGGGCGGCGCTCATGTCGCCACGGCCAAGCTCGGCCCAGCCGCGTGCCAGCCCGTCGACCAGCGGGCCGATGGCGGTCTGCTCGTCGATGCGGCTGAGGATGGTGGCGTAATCCTCGCGCTTGGCGAGGTCGGCGATCTGCGCCATGTGGCCGATCTGGCTCTGGTAGCCCTGCGTGCTCAGCCGCTCGGCCAGCTCGACCGCGTGGGGGATGTCCCCGAGCGAGAGGTGGGCCAGCGCAGCGCGCTCGAGCAGGGCCGGGTTCTCGGGATCGAAGGCGATGGCCCGGCCGTAATAGTCACCCGCGGCCTTGAAATCGCCGAAGAAGCTTGCCTGGCGGGCGGCCAGATAATCTCCGGACAGGCTCTCCGCCACAGCCGGACCTGCGAGCCCAGCCAAAGCAACCAGCGCGAGCGCCGTGCTGCGAAGATACCCCGATGCCTTGCCTGCCATGCCGATCATCTCCTGTCTGCTTTCCAAGAGCCTATCCCGGCGGCCTCGACCGTGCAATGCGATGCCCCTTCACGCCCGCGTCAGACCGGGGCCTCTGCCCAGCTTTCGCGCGGCCCTTCGCCGCCCGGAACGCCGGCACTGGCGGAGTGTCGCGCGCAGGCGGGGCACAGTTGCGTGAAACTGCGGGCCTCCGACAAAAGGCCTCTTTCGAAATTCACGCCTTTGCCCCTATTTGCACCCCATGGACATCGTTCTGGTCACCACTGTCATCGCCTCGCTGTTTCTCGTGATCGGCATGGCCGAGCCGCTCGCGGCCCGGCTCCAGCTGCCGTACAGCGTGATCCTCGCCGTCCTCGGCATACTGATCGCCGCCGGGGCGATCTTCCTGTTGCGAACGTCGCTGACGGATGCGCTGAACCCGGTGGCGGAGACGATCATCAACCTGCCGATCCGGGCGAACGTCTTCCTCTACGTGTTCCTGCCCACCCTGCTGTTCCAGGCGACACTGGGCATGGACGTGCGGCGCATGGCCGACGACTGGGTGCCGATCCTCGTCATGGCGGTGGTTGCGGTGATCGTGGCGACGCTGACCGTGGGGATCGCGCTGTCCTGGGCCTCGTCCCTGCCGCTGGTGGCCTGCCTGCTGGTGGGCGCCATCGTCTCGACCACGGACCCATCGGCGGTGATCTCGATCTTCCGCTCGCTGTCGGCGCCGCGCCGGCTGGCGCGCATCATCGAGGGCGAGAGCCTGCTGAACGATGCCGCCGCCATCGCGCTTTTCGGCTTCTTCCTCGGCTTCGTCATGCTGGGCCTGCCCGACCCGACGCTCGAGGACGCGCTGACCCGCTTCCCGGTGCTCATCGCCGGCGGCGCGCTGACCGGCTGGATCGTCGGCCGGGTGATGCTGCGGCTGATGGGTCTCTTCGAGCAATACGAGCTGGCGCAACAGTCGATCTCGGTTGCGGTGCCCTACCTTGCCTACATCATCGCCGAACAGAGCGTCGGCGCCTCGGGCGTGATCGCCGTGGTGGCGGCGGGCCTCACGCTCAACATCGTCGGGCCCGGCCGGCTGCCGCCGCAGGCCTGGACCAACCTGCGCGAGGTCTGGGACCTGCTGGCGCACTGGGCCGGGGCGCTGATCTTTATCCTCGCCGCCCTGCTGATCCCGCGCATGCTGGAAGAGTTCCGGCTCAGCGACGTGATCCTCGTGGGCGTGGTGGTGCTGGCGGCGATGGTGGCGCGGGCGGTGATCCTGTTCGGGCTGCTGCCTCTCCTGTCGGCGCTCAGGGTCTCGCCGGTGGTGGAACGCCCCTACCGCGTCGCGATCCTCTGGGGCGGGCTGCGCGGCGCGGTGACGCTGGCGCTGGCGCTGGCGGTGACCGAGAACTTCCGTGTCCCGATCGAGATCAAGCGGCTGGTCGGCATCCTCGCCACCGGCTTCACGCTGTTCACGCTGCTGGTGCAGGGGACGACGCTGCGCTGGGTGATCCGGCGGCTCGGGCTCGACCGACTGTCGCCGCTCGACCAGGCGCTGTCCAAGCAGGTCATCGCCGTGGCCCTGCAGACCGTGCGCGAGGACGTGGCGAAGACCACCGCCAACTACGACCTCGACCGCGAGATCGTGCGGGGCGAGGCCAAGCGCGCCGGCGACCGGCTGGAGGCGGCGGTGAAAGACGCCGAGGAGAACACCGAGATCCTCGACCGCGACCGCATCACTCTCGGGCTGATCGCACTGGCGGGCGCCGAGCGCGACACGGTGATCGCGCGGGTGCGCGACCACTCGGTCTCGTCGCGGCTGGCGGAGCGGCTGCTCTCGGACGTCGACCGGCTGATCGAAGCCACGCGCAGCAACGGCCGCAGCGGCTATGGTCGCGCCGGGCGGCGCAGCACCGCCTACGGCAAAAGCTTCACCTTCGCGGTGATGCTGCACAACAGGCTGCGGCTCTCGCACCCGCTGGCACGGCTCACCGCCGATCGCTTCGAGCTGCTGCTGGCCCAGAAACTGATCCTGCGCGACCTCGATGGCTTCATCCACGGCCGCATCCGCCGGATCCACGGCCGCCGCGTCTCGGACCTGCTGACCGAGCTCTTGAGCCGCCGCATGGAGGCGGTGGAGACCGCGCTCGACGGGTTGCGGCTGCAGTACCCGGGCTATGCCGAAGAGATCGAGCGCCGCTTCATCCGCCGCACTGCCCTGCGGCTCGAGGAACGCGAATACGCCGCCATGCGCGAGGACGGGCTGATCGGCCCCGAGCTGCACACCACGCTGATGCATGACATCGACGAGCGCCGCACCGCCGCCGAGCAGCGCCCGAAGCTCGACGTCGCGCTGCAGCGAACCGAGCTGGTGCGGCAGTTCCCGCTGTTCGCCGACCTCAGCGACACGGCCGCGCGGCACCTCGCGAAGTCGCTCAAGGCCAGCTACGTCAACCCGGGCACGCTGCTGATGCGCAAGGACAGCGCCCCGCGCAGCGTCTATTTCATCGCGACTGGCGCGGTCGAGCTCGAGAACGCCGGGCAGAGCTGGCGCCTGGGCCGGGGCGAGATGTTCGGTCAGATGGCGCTGCTGACCCGCAGGCCGCGCCGTGTCGAGGCGCGTGCGATCGTGCCGACGACGCTGCTGATCCTCGACGAGGCGCGGTTCCGGAAGCTTCTGAAGCGCAGTTCCACCCTGCGCGAGGGGGTCCGGGCCAGCGCCGAAAAGCGCGGCATCCCGCCAGACTCGATCCTTCCCCTTCCCAAGGACGAGAAGAAGCAGGTCGCCTGAGACGCCTGCGAGGGTGCAGGCCCGCCGTTCACACGCCGGCGGGCCGCGTCATCTCAGAGCGCGTCGAGCTTGCGCGCGAGCTTGGCGTCGAGCGAGGACAGCCCGCCCACGTCATGGGTCGACAGCACCACCTCGACGGTCTTGTAGACGTTGGACCACTCCGGGTGGTGGTTCCACTTCTCGGCCCACATCGCCGCGCGGGTCATCCACGAAAAGGCCTCGACGAAATCGGCGAACTCGTAGGTCTTGCGGATCGCATCGCGGCCATCGACCATCTCCCAGCCGTTGTCCATCAACGGCGCGAGGATGGTGTCGCGTGCGGTTTCGGAGAGTTTCTCGGTCATTCCTGCTCTTCCCTTCTTTCCTTTCGGAACGGCCCGTAGGCGGTGAGGATCTCGATCTCCTCGTCCACCGCGCGCCGCTCCTCGACGAGATAGCGCGCAACCGCATCCGCAAACCCCCTGTCACCGATCCAGTGCAGGGAATGGGTCTCGACCGGCAGGTATCCGCGGGCAAGCTTGTGCTCGCCCTGCGCCCCGGCCTCGACCCGCGAGAGGCCATGCGCGATGGCGAAGTCGATGGCCTGATAGTAGCAGGCCTCGAAATGCAGGCAGGGGTGATCCTCGAGACAGCCCCAGTAGCGCCCGAAGAGCACGTCCCGCCCGATGAAGTTGAGCGCCCCCGCCACGTCCATGCCGTCGCGCTCGGCGATCACCAGCGCGATGTCGTCGCGCAGGGTCTCGTGGGCGATCTCGAAGAAGGCGCGGGTGAGATAGGGCGAGCCCCACTTGCGCGACCCGGTGTCCTGGTAGAAGCGCCAGAAGCTGTCCCAGTGCTCGGGCTCGATCTCGTCGCCGGTCAGCATCCGCAGCCGCCCGCCGAAATCCTGCGCGGTGCGCCGTTCCTTGCGGATGTTCTTGCGCTTGCGCGAGCTGAGGCTGGCGAGGAAGGCGTCGAAATCGGTGTAGCCGTCGTTTTCCCAGTGGAATTGCTGGGTGGTCCGCCGCATGAGCCCCATGCGCTCGCCCGCGATGGCCTCGGCCTCGGTGCAGAAGGTCACGTGCAGCGAGCTGAGCTGGTTCTGGGCACAGAGTTGCACCGCCCCCTGCAC
>NZ_JAATOS010000110.1:0-11443 GCF_011806505.1 Salipiger sp. HF18
CACCGCCACGGCCAGCGAGGCCACGGGGTTATTCGGGAACAGCCCCAGCACCGCATCGCGGATCAGCGCAAAGGCGGGGAGCGAGGCGATCACCGCGCCGTAGCCGACCTCGGAAGCAGTGTTGAAGACCGGCAGGAGCGACCCCATGGTGCCGGCGTTGACGGTCTCGAGCACATCCTTGAACCGGCTCCAGTTCAGCGCGATGGCCAGCACGATGGAGATGGTCAGCGACACGATGATGGCCCAGATGCCTGCCACGGACGACAGGCTGGTTTCGCCGTACTGCGGCTCGGCAAGGTAATCCGCCGACATCATCGGGATCAGCACGTAGGTGAAGAGCGCATTGAGCGCGATCACCGCCACCACCGGCGCGATGGCTATGGGGAAGCTCGGCAGGGTCGCGTCGGCGGGCAGCGTGCTGTCGGCGCCGGTCTCGTCATGCTCGCCATAGCCCTCGCCCTTGCCCTGCGCCGAGGCACGGCGACGGTTGAGCCAGAGCGTGCCGCCCACCAGCATGATCATCCCCGCCAGCGTGCCGAGCAGCGGCGCGGCAAAGACGTTGGTGCCGAAGAACGGGATGGGGATGGCGTTCTGGATCGCCGGCGTGCCCGGGAAAGCGGTCATGGTGAAAGTGAACGAGCCCAGCGCGATGGCCGCGGGCAGGAGCCGCTTGGGCACGTCGGCGCGGCGGAACAGCGCGTTGGCGATCGGGTAGATCGCGAAGGCCACCACGAAGAGCGACACCCCGCCGTAGGTGAGCACGCCGCAGGCCAGCACCACCGCGAGGATCGCCCGCCCCGCGCCAACCCAGTCGACGATGCGCTCGGCGATGGTCCGCGCGGCACCGCCGTCGGCCATGACCTTGCCGAAGATCGCTCCCAGCAGGAACAGCGGGAAATAGGTGATCACGTAGCCGCCGAGGCTTTTCATGAAGACCTGCGTGTAGGTCGCGAGCGCCGGCAGGCCGCCCGAGAGCAGCACCGCCAGCATCGCCAGCAGCGGCGCAAGGATAAGAACGTTGATGCCGCGATAGGCAAGGTACATCAGCAGCCCGAGCGACAGGACGATCCCGAAAAGGCCCATGAAGAATGCTCCTCCCAATGTCAGTTGCTGCAGACGTTAGCGCCCGGACTGGCGAGGGCCAGTCCGGGCGCACAGCTTTCGTTCCGGCCGGACGAACCGTCGCAGAGAGAGGCGACTAATTCAGCAAAATACAACCATGCAGAGAAAATGGCCCCGACGCCTCACGAAAGGCACCGGGGTCCGGAAGGTCTGCGATCCGGATGAAGGAACGTCGGACCGTGCCCGGATCAGTCCCAGCAGCTCACCTTCACGGTCATCTTGGTGGCCGCCGCCGCCAGATCCTCGGGCGCCAGCATGTCCTGCCCGGCGGTGCCGGAGCTGCGCACACCGGACGCGTCGAGGAAGGCCTTCAGCGCATCGGCGTCGGCGGCAAGCGCCACGCCCGCGGGCAGCTGCCGCGCGCCCTGCGCCTCGGGCAGCAACATGCCGAGCACCGCGCCGCCGGCGTCGAGTACCGGGCCGCCCGCATCGCCGGGCTGTGCGGCGAGCGCCACCCGGGCCAGCGTCTCTTCGCCGCCGAGGCCGCGCGAGTCCTCGAGCGAGCCATAGGTCAGGGTCGGCGCGCTGAGCACGCCGCCGAACGGGTAGCCCGCCACGGCGATCTCGGTCTTCAGACGCGGCGTGCCGCTGCGCAGGTTGGCGACGCCGCGCGGGGCCAGCGCCTGCTCGGGCCGCAGCACCGCGACGCCGAGCTCGGCGTCCGTGGCCGCCACCGAGGCATCGTAGATGTCGTCAAGCGTGATCCGCCCGCAGGAGGCCACCGCCTCGGCCGAGGTCACCACCGCCCCGCCGGCATCGACGAAGAAACCCGAGACCGTGGCGATGGGCTGGCGGATCTTCAGACCGGAGACGAGATCCACCGCCTGTCCCTCGTCGGTGACCGAGGCCGGGTCGAGCACAGCCGCCGTCGTGGCGAAGGAGGCCTTCATCATCGCCGACACCCGCTCGCGCCGCTCTTCGTCGCCGGCGGGCCAGATCAGGGTCCAGCCCTTGATGTGACCCTCGCGCAGCGCGACCTCGGTGTGGCTGACGATGCGGGCGTTCTGCCCGGTGATGCTGAAGCTGTCGCGGCCGCGCTCGCGCGGGCCGGTGGGCGGCACGATCTCGAGCGTCTGCATGATCTCGTAGAGCCCGGCGAGGGTCTTGCGGTCGCCCGGCTGGCTGATCAGCAGCACGCGCGCCTGCAGGTCACCGCTCGGCTCGTAGAGCGCGAAGGGCGCCTCATAGCGGTCGAAGGACACGACGCCGGTCGGCATCTCGATCTCGATCCCGGCGCGGCTGTCGCTGACCCGGGCCATGTCGAGCCCTTCGAGCACGGCGTTGTAGGCGCCGATGAGGTCCGCGCGCTGCGCCGAGGTCAGCACGCCGGTGACCTGGTAGCCGTTGGCGGCCTGCCATTCGGCCATGGCGTTGCGGGTGCCGGCGCCGAAGGCCCCGTCGATGGCGGCGTTGTAATGCCCCGACCATTGCAGCGCGACCTGCAGCAGCTCGCGTTCGCCGCGCGAGAGCAGCGCCTCGCTGGCGCGGGCCTGCCGCGGGGTTTCCTCGGCGATTTCGGGACGGGTGACCACCTCGGGCGTGCCGGTGGCGGGCGAAAGACCGGCGTCGGGCGCCTGCGGCACCGGCTGCGCGGTCGAAAGGCCCGCCCCCACCGGCCAGAACTGGTCGCGGTACTCGGAGCTCGAGGCAAGGTAGCTGTCGCGCGGGATGATCCCGGTCAGCCGCAGCTCGCGCAGGAGCGCCCCGGCGCTGTCGGGCGCATAGGGGCCAAGCGCGATGCCGTACCAGCCGCTGCCCAGAGAGAATCCGTTCACATTGTCGAGCCGCGTGGCATAGCCGCGCAGCGCCGCTTCCGCCTGCGTGAGGCTCGGCTGCGCTTCGATCTGGATGTAGACAAGCTCCTGTCCGGTACCTTGTGCAAACGCGCCGCCCGCGATCAGCAGCGCCGTCGCGCTCCCCAGAAGAAAGGATCTCATCATACTCGCTAGTGCCCCTCAGGCCGTGAAATTCTTGTTGGCTCTGGCGGTCTGTGTAGCAAATCGGGCTGTGCCGTCACCTCAAAATATGGTCAGCCCCGCGATTGACCCCTGCGGCTGTGGCGCATAATCAAGGCCCCAGCTTCAAGACAGGGCAGACGCGATGTTCGACACCGGCACCAAACCGAGGAGTTTCCAGGAGATCATCCTGCGGCTTCAGACCTACTGGGCCTCGAAGGGCTGCGCGGTGCTGCAACCCTACGACATGGAGGTCGGCGCCGGCACCTTCCACCCCGCCACCACGCTGCGGGCGCTGGGGTCCAGGCCCTGGGCTGCGGCCTATGTCCAGCCCTCGCGCCGGCCGACCGACGGGCGCTACGGCGAGAACCCGAACCGGCTGCAGCATTACTACCAGTTCCAGGTGCTGATCAAACCGTCGCCGCCGGACCTGCAGGACCTGTACCTCGGCTCGCTCGAGGCCATCGGCATCGACATGTCGGTGCATGACGTGCGCTTCGTCGAGGACGACTGGGAAAGCCCGACGCTGGGCGCATGGGGCCTTGGCTGGGAGGTCTGGTGCGACGGCATGGAAGTGTCGCAGTTCACCTATTTCCAGCAGGTCGGCGGTCACGACTGCACCCCGGTCTCGGGCGAACTGACCTACGGGCTCGAGCGTCTGGCCATGTACGTGCTCGGCATCGACCACGTGATGGACATGCCGTTCAACGACCCGCAGACGCCCATCGCGCTGAGCTACGGCGACATTTTCCGCCAGACCGAGCAGGAATACTCGCGCTGGAACTTCGACGTGGCCGACACCGAGATGCTGCTGAAGCATTTCGAGGACGCCGAGGCCGAGTGCCAGCGCATCCTCGACACGCCCGCCGAGGACGCCAAGACCGGCAAGCGCATCGTCATGGCCCACCCGGCCTATGACCAGTGCATCAAGGCCTCGCACCTCTTCAACCTGCTCGACGCCCGCGGCGTGATCTCGGTCACCGAGCGGCAGGCCTATATCGGCCGCGTCCGGGCGCTGGCGAAGCGCTGCGCCGATGCCTTCGTCACGACCGAGGCCGGCGGTTACGCCGCCTGATGCGCGGGCGCCCCTCAGGCGCGGCGCCCGGCGGCATGGCCTCGTCAGGCCAGCCCCGGCAGCAGCGCCTTGAGGCCGCTCGCGATCATCTCGACCGCGATGGCGGCGAGAATCATGCCCATGATCCGGATCATCACCACGCGCAGGGTCTGCGACAGATAGCGGCCGATGCTGGCGGCGAAGAACATCACCACGCCGAGCGAGACCAGCACACCGGCCAGCGCCAGCGCGATGGCGAGATGGTCGCCCATGCCCTTGGCCTGCCCGGTGAAGACCACGATGGTGGTGATGGTGCCCGGCCCCACGAGGATCGGGAAGGCCAGCGGGTAGAAGGACGGATCGCTCTCGGGGTCCTGCTGCGCGCGTTCGGCACTGGTGCCGTGATGGGCGCTGCCGGCGCTGCCGTTCAGCATGCCGAGCCCGATGATCATCAGCACCAGCCCGCCCGCGACGCGGAAGTCGTCGACGCTGATCCCGAAAAAGCCGAGGATCGCCGTGCCCGCCACCGCCACCACCGCGCAGAGTGCGCCGCTGTAGGCCACCGTGCGCAGCGCCGCGCGGCGCTGCTCGGCGAGCCTCATGCCGTCGGTGAGGCTCAGGAACATCGGCAGGTTCACGAACGGGTTCATGATCGCGAAGATCGCCCCCAGGAACTTGATAAGAAACGCCGTATCCATATCTGTCCCTGTGCAGCCCACCCCGGCCTAGCACACGGGGCGGACCCGGCAAAGCCCGCATTCCAAGGAGGAATGGCAGTATGAGCGGAAAGATCCTCGCCATCGCCATCGTCGTCAGCGCCCTGCTCTTCGGCGCCGGTGTCTACTATTTCCAGGTCTACTACTACTATGCCGCGGTCGAGGACGACGCCGGGCAGGTTTTCCTGACGCCCCTCGATGGCGGCGCGCCCGAGCACATCGCCTATGCCGGGTTCGAGGGCATCGACGCCACCAGCTCGCCCATCCGCTACCGCGCCTGCTTCACCACGCCGGAGCGACCGCAGGCGCTCGACGAGCGCTTCGAGCGCTACGGGGATGGCGAGCCGCGCAACGCGCCCTTCTGGTTCTCGTGCTTCGACGCCGAGGAGATCGGGCGGATGATCGAGACCGGCGAGGCCCATGTCTACGTCGCCCAGCGCAACATCGAGTTCGGCATCGACCGGGTGGTGGCGGTGGCCGAGGATGGCCGCGGCTACGTCTGGGAAGAGATCAATGAATGCGGCGACAAGGCCTATGACGGCACGCCGCTCGGCGAGGATTGTCCGCCGCGGGAGTGATGCTGCGGGAGCCTTCGGCGCCGCTGTCATGCGGGCGGTTCGGCCTGGGTGATCCGCTGCCTGCAGTGCTCATCGCCCGGCCCCCGGCGGTTCCGCATTTCGCTGCGCGATGGTTTTGGCGGCAGGGACCGGGTGTCGTGCAGGCGGCGAGGGTCGAGGGGGCGCTGCCCCCGTCTCCTGCGGAGACTCCCCCGGAGTTTACTTGGCAAGATGAAGATGAAGGCTGCGCTTGCTGCCTGAGGCAAGGGTCTGGTGGGGCTCGGGGTTTTGTCTTTGGCCATGGGTGGTGCGGCGGCGCATGGCGTTTGGCGATGGAACCAGAACGGGGTCTGGCGCGCTCTGTCTGCAACCGAGGAGACACGCCATGTCCGACAAAGCCCCTGCCTGGGTCGTTCCCGCAATGCGCGCCGGCTACGCCGCCCGAGGCGCCGTCTACACCGTGGTGGGGGGGCTCGCCCTGTTCGCCGCCTGGCGCGGCGGCCAGGCCGAAGGCACCACCGACGCGCTCGCCCAGCTTAAGGGAGAGCCCTGGGGCGTGCCGCTGCTGCTTGCCATCGCGCTCGGGCTGATCTGCTACACGATCTGGCGCCTGATCGACGCCTGGATGGATCTCGAGTGCTACGGCAGCGAGCTCAAGGGCATCGTGGCGCGGGCCGGCCAGGTGATCACCGGGCTGATCCACGGTGCCATCGGCGTTTCGGTCGCCACCATGGCGCTGCGCGGCAACTCCGGCGGTGACGGCGCGCAGAGCGCGACCCAGAAGCTGATGGCGATGCCCTGGGGCCCCTACCTCGTGATCGCGGCCGGTCTCGCGACCATCGGGGCGGGCATCTATTACGCCCACAAGGGCATCAAGGAGAAATACAAGGAAGACATCCGCGTGACGCCGCTGGCGCGCAAGCTCGATCCGCTGATGAAGTTCGGCCTCGTGGCCGAGGGCGTGGTCATCGCCATCATCGGTGCCTCCATCGTCTACGCCGGGATCACCCACAACCCGGGCCAGGCCGGCGGTGTCGGTACCGCGCTCGACCAGATCCGCTCACTCGCCTTCGGACGCATCCTGCTGGGTGCCGTGGCCATCGGGCTCATCGGATTTGCCATCGAGAACTTCATCGAAGCCGCCTATCGCATCGTCCCGCGCCGCTCGGGTACGGACGTGATGACGCTGGCGCGCCGCGCCAGGCTCAAGGCCGAGGGCAAGCTGCGCGAGGCCACCACCTGAAGCGATCGGCCTAATCGCTGGACCTCCGCCGTCCATCCCGTTATCCAGCCAAGCGAACAACAGCCCGCGCCCCTTCCGGCGCGGGCAGATGCTTTGGTGAGACCATGCCCGACCTTCTGATCGAACTCTTCTCCGAGGAAATTCCCGCCCGCATGCAGGCCCGCGCCGCGGAGGACCTGAAGAAGCTGGTCACCAACGGCCTTGTCGAGGCGGGCCTCACCTATTCGGGCGCCGCCGCCTTCTCGACCCCGCGCCGGCTGACGCTGGCGGTCGAAGGCCTGCTTGCCGCCTCACCCGCCACCCGCGAAGAGCGCCGCGGCCCCAAGGTCGACGCGCCCGGGAAGGCCATCGAGGGCTTCCTGCGCGGCGCCGGCGTCACCCGCGAGCAATGCGAGGTGCGCGAGGACAAGAAGGGCGCCGTGCTCTACGCGGTGATCGAGAAGCCCGGTCGCCCCGCCGCCGAGATCGTGGCCGAGGTGCTCGAGACCACAGTGCGCAACTTCCCCTGGCCCAAGTCGATGCGCTGGGGCGCCGGCAGCCTGCGCTGGGTGCGCCCGCTGCACCGCATCCTCTGCGTGCTGACCACCGAGGCCGGTGCCGAGGTGGTGCCGCTCGAGATCGACGGCATCTGGGCCGGCAAGATCACGCAGGGCCACCGCTTCATGGGCGGCGCGCCCTTCGAGGTCACGTCCTTCGAGGATTACGAGACCAAGCTCAAGCGCTCGAAGGTGATCCTGTCGCCCGAGGAGCGCGCCGACACGATCTGGCACGATGCCACTAACCGCGCCTTCGCGGCCGGGCTGGAGGTGGTCGAGGATCGTGGCCTGCTGGCCGAGGTCTCGGGGCTGGTGGAGTGGCCGGTGGTGCTCATGGGCAAGATCGGCGAGGATTTCCTCGATCTGCCGCCGGAGGTTCTGCAGACCTCGATGAAAGAGCACCAGAAGTTCTTTTCCATCAAGAATCCGGCCTCCGGGCGCATCGAGGGCTTCGTGACGGTTGCAAATGTGGAAACCGCCGATGACGGCGCGACCATCCTCGCGGGCAACGACAAGGTGCTCTCGGCCCGTCTGTCCGACGCCAAGTTCTTCTGGGAGAACGACCTGCGGGTGGCGAAGCAGGACGGGCTCGAGGCCTGGACCGCGCGGCTGGCCAACGTGACCTTCCACAACAAGCTGGGCAGCCAGAAGGACCGCATCGACCGCATCGCGGCGCTGGCGCGCGAGATCGCGCCCATGGTCGGCGCCGATGCCGGCCTGGCCGAGCAGGCCGCGCGGGTGGCCAAAGCCGACCTGTCGTCGGAAATGGTCTACGAATTCCCCGAGCTTCAGGGGCTTATGGGCCGCTATTACGCCGAAGCCGCGGGCCTTCCCGCCGAGGTGGCCGCGGCCTGCCAGGAACACTACTCACCGCTCGGGCCGTCGGACGACGTGCCCACCGCGCCGGTCTCGGTCGCCGTGGCGCTGGCCGACAAGCTCGACACGCTGACCGGCTTCTGGGCCATCGACGAGAAGCCCACCGGCTCCAAGGACCCCTACGCCCTGCGCCGCGCCGCGCTCGGGGTGATCCGTCTCGTGCTGGCGAACGGACTGCGGCTGCATCTCGACCGGCTGGTCGATGCCCAGCTGCTGCGTCACCAGATCACCACCGACGGCAACAAGGATGCCGCCATGCTCGACGACCTGCTGAGCGAGATCGCGCACCACGGCGTCTTCGGCTCGGCCGCGCGGACGATCATCGAACAGGCCAGGTCGGATGCGCCCTCGTGGCTGCCGGTGGTCGAGAACCACGCGCCGGACGTCAGCGACGACCTCGTGGCGTTCTTCCACGACCGGCTCAAGGTTTACCTCCGCGACGAGGGCATCCGCCACGATGTCATCGACGCCGTGCTGGCGATGCCGAACCGCGACGACCTCGCGCTGGTGGTGGCCCGCGCCCGGGCGCTGATGGAGGTGCTGAACACCGAGGACGGGGCGAACCTCGTGCAGGGATTCAAGCGCGCGAACAACATCCTCACCCAGGCCGAGGAGAAGGACGGCGTCGAATACAGCTTCGGGGCCGACGTCAAGTTCGCCGAGACCGAGGAGGAGAAGGCGCTCTTCGCGGCGCTCGACACCGCCGATGCCAGCATCAAGCCGGCCATGGCCTCCGAGGAGTTCGCTGCCGCGATGACGGCTATGGCCGCGCTGCGCGGGCCCATCGACGCCTTCTTCGAGGCGGTGCAGGTGAACGCCGAGAACGCCGTGGTGCGCCGCAACCGGCTCAACCTGCTGTCGCGAATCCGCCACACCTGCCTGCAGGTCGCCGACCTCACCCGAGTCGAAGGCTGACGCGGGAGTCGCCGGAGCCCCCCGTGTTTACGGGAATTTGGCGACACAAACTCGCGTGACGCGTGAAGGGGCGCGCAATAATTGCGTGGCCCCGCCAGCGGTATTAACCTCGGCTTCGCAACTAAAGGTGATATTACGCACAGCCTTTTTGCGTTATGCTGCAGTGCGGAAAAATCAGGAATCCCCGTGCCAGACACGCTTCGACAGGACCAGGACCCGGAGGTCACGCTCATCACCCCCTCGGCGCCGATTTCGACGCCGACGCACGGGGGCCGGGCGAAGTGTCTGCAACGGCTGGTGCGGCTCGACATGCCGGTGCCCCGCACGGTGGCGCTAAGCTTCGACACGGTGCACAGGATCGCCCGCGGCGCGATGCCCGACATCGACCGCATCCTCGCCGAATTCCCGCGCGGCGCCCTGCTCTGCGTGCGGCCCTCGTCCGAGGATCCGGACTGGGGCGGCCCCGGCTCGGTGCTCAACATCGGCATGAACGACGCCGCCTATGTCGAGCTTTCCGACAGTATCGGTGCCGATGCCGCGTCGTCGCTCTACCAGCGCTTCGTCATGGCCTACGCAATCCACGTGGCGCGGCTCGATCCCGACGTGTTCGAGGAGATCGACGGCACCGGTCAGGACGGGCTGAGCGAGGCGCTGCGCTGCTACGAGGAAGAGGCGGAAGAGCCCTTCCCGCAGGATCCGGCGCGGCAGCTGGCCGAGGTGCTGCGCTCGATGGCGCGCGCCTGGGACGGCACCACCGCACGGCTTCTGCGCCAGGCCAAGGGGGCGCCGGTCGATGCGGGGCTCGGGCTTATCGTGCAGCAGATGGCGCTGGGGCTCGGCATCGGCGAATGCGGCTCGGGCGTGCTGCAGCTGGTCAACTCCGAGACCGGGCTGCCGCAGATCACCGGCCGCTACCTGAGCCAGAGCCAGGGCCGCGAGGCCCTGCAGCGCGGGCAGAAGTCGCTGTTCCTCGAATGCGATCCGCGCGGCCCCTCGCTCGAGGAGATTGCGCCGGAGGCCTTCGAACAACTCAAGCAATACGCCGCCTTCATGCGGGAAAAGCTCCGCGCCGAGATGCAGATCGAGTTCACGCTCGAGAACGGCTGCGTGCACATCCTCGACGGCGTGCGCGTCAAGCGCAGCGCCCGGGCCGCCCTGCGCATCGCCGTGCGGCTGGCCGAAGAGGGAATCATCTCGCGGCAGGAAGCGGTGATGCGGGTCGAGCCCCGCGGCCTTTCCGAGCTGCTGCACCGCCAGATCGACCCCGAGGCCGAGCGTGACGTGCTCGGGCGCGGCGTCGCGGCCTCGCCCGGGGCCGCAACGGGGCGCATCGTGTTCTCCTCGTCCGAGGCGCAGGCCAGTGCCGCGCGCGGCGAGCCCTGCGTCCTCGTCCGGCGCGAGACCTCGCCCGAGGACGTGCGCGGCATGCACGCCGCCGTGGCCGTGCTGACCGAGCGCGGCGGCATAACCAGCCACGCGGCGGTGATCGGGCGCGGGCTCGGCCTGCCCTGCGTGGTTGGCGCGGTGCGCATGGGCTTCCGCCTGCACGACAAGCTCTTGCTGGCCGAGGACGGCCGCCGCTTCCGCGAAGGCGACATCATCACCGTCGACGGAAGCTCGGGCCAGATCCTCGCCGGAGCGCCCAAGACCATCGAGGCGGCGCTCGACGACGCCTTCCAGACCTTCATGTCCTGGGCCGACGCCGAGCGCGACATCGGCATCCGTGCCAACGCCGACACCCCCGCCGACGCCACCACCGCGCGCAACTTCGCGGCGCAGGGCATCGGGCTGTGCCGGACCGAGCACATGTTCTTCGAGGCCGAGCGCATCACGCCGATGCGCGAGATGATCTTCGCCGACAGCCCCGACGACCGGAAGGCGGCACTCGCCCGGCTGCTGCCGATGCAGCGCGCCGATTTCATCGAGCTTTTCCGCATCATGGAGGGGATGCCCGTGTGCATCCGGCTCTTCGACCCGCCGCTGCACGAATTCCTGCCCTCGGACCGCGCCGGGATGCGCGATCTGGCCGAGGCGCTGGACCTGCCGGTTTCGGACGTCACCCGCCGGGTCGAGAGCATGGGCGAATACAACCCGATGCTGGGGATGCGCGGCGTGCGTCTCGGCATCGCGGTGCCCGAGATCTACGACATGCAGGCCCGCGCCATCTTCGAGGCGACGCTCGAGGCCTCACGCGATGGGGCGCCGGTGGTGCCCGAGATCATGCTACCGCTGGTCTCCGCCTGCCGCGAGGTCGAGCTGGTGCGTTCGCGCATCGACGCGGTCGCCGCCGCCGTGCGCCATGAGCGCGGGCGCGACTTCGACTACTCGCTCGGCGTCATGGTCGAGACCCCGCGCGCCTGTCTGCGCGCCGACGAGATCGCGCAGCACGCGCATTTCCTCTCCTTCGGCACCAACGACCTCACGCAGATGACCTACGGGCTCTCGCGCGACGACGCGGGCCGGTTCATG
>NZ_JAATOS010000010.1:0-39978 GCF_011806505.1 Salipiger sp. HF18
GCCTTTCCTCCGGGCCGCGGTCCGAACCTGTTCATCCTCGGGGCGCCGAAATGCGGCACCACCTCGATGGCGGCCTATCTGCAGCAGCATCCCGAGGTGGCGGTCTCAGAACCCAAGGAGACCCGGTACTACGGCCCCTACACCGATGTCGCGAGCATGACGCCCGAGGCCTATTGCGAGAGCATGGCCCACAAGCCGGGTGCACGTTACCGCTGCGATGCGACGCCCGCCTATCTGAGCGATGCCGGAACCGTGGCGCGGATCGCCGCGGAAAACCCCGATGCCCGCTACATCGTCATGGTGCGCGACCAGGCCGACCTGGCCTTTTCCTTGCACCAGGAATTCCGCCTGTCCGGAAGCGAGACCATCGCGGATTTCGAGGAGGCCTGGCGGGCCTGCGACGCGCGGCGCGCCGGCAAGCGCGTGCCGGTGACCTGCGGTGACGCTCGCCGGCTGCTCTACGATCAGCGCGCCTCGGTGGGCCACCAGCTTTCGGAGGCGCTGCAGATCATTCCGCGCGAGCGCATCATGATCATCGAGATGGGCACCCTGCGCGCAGACATCGCGGCCGTCTGGGAGGCGCTCTGCGGCTTTCTCGAGATCGAGCACCGCACCGACGTGGATTTCACCGCGCAGAACCTGCGCAAGACCATCCGCTTCCCGATCCTGCTGCAGGCCTCGGCCATGGCGTTCCGGCTCAAGCGCCGGCTCGGCATCCGCGGCGGTATGGGCGTGGGGCGGGCGCTCAAGTCGGCCGCGGCGCCGGTGGCCAGCGAGCGCGAGAGCCTCTCGCCGGAGCTGCGCGCCGAGCTGCAGACCTTCTTCGCCGAGGACAGCCGGCTGCTGGAGCAGGCGATGCTCTCGGGGCCGCACCTGCGGGTGGTGGACGGCAAGGTGACTGGGCAGGAGGCCGCCCTTGTCTGACGTTGCGGTCCTTGTCCCGACCTTTCGGCGGCCGGAGATGCTGGCCCGCTGCCTGGCCTCGATCGCGGGCCAGGATCTCTTCTCCGCGGACAGCGGCGACCGGGTGACGGTGATCGTGGGTGACAACAATCCCGATGCTTCGGCCTGTGCGCAGATCGCGGAGATGGCGGCGGGGTATCCCTGCGCCCTGCGCGCGATCCACGTGACCGAGCCAGGGCTGTGCCGGAACCGCAACGCGCTCTTCGCCGAGGCCCTGGCGATGCGGGCGGATTACGTGGTGCTGATCGACGACGACGAATGGGCCGGGACCGACTGGCTGAGCACCCTGCTGGGAGCCATGCGGCAGACCGGCGCCGATGCCATGGTCGGCCCGGTGCACACCATCTTCCATCCCGACGCACCGGAGTGGTTCCGGCGCTCGGGGATCGGACAGAGCGACGCCCGCAACGAGGCCCTGCCGACCGGCAGCCACAGTCCGAAGCTGGCCAGTCACAACACCATTCTCAAGGGCGAGATCCTGACCGCGCTGGAACCGCCCTGGTTCCCGCTCGAACTGAACTTCCTCGGGGCCGAGGATCAGGCCTTCTTCTGGCGGGCCAGCGCCGCGGGCCATGACCGGATCCTGTGGTGTGCCGAGGCGGCGCTGACCGAGGAAATGCCGCTGGCACGATCGGACAGGCGTTACTTCATCGACCGCTCCCTGCAGCGCGGGACCTCGGCCGTCATCGCGGCCAAGATCATCAACCCTCTGCTGCCGGCCGGCCGCGCCCGCCACCCGCTGCGGATCACCCTGAAGGAAATGCTGCGCCTCGTTGCAGGGCTGCCGATGCTGCTGCTGCCCGCCCGACGCTCGCGCTACATCCGCCACGCCATCTATGTTGCCGGGCGCCTGCAGGCGCACCTGGGGCACCAACGCAATTTCTACGGAAGCTGACAGGCATGAAGATTCTCTACCTCGCCAAGGCCTACCCGCCCGAAACCGGCGGGGTCGAAACATATTCCGAGCAGGTCGCCATGGCCTATGCCCGTGCCGGGCACGAGGTCACTGTGGTGACCACCCATCCGGGCGCGGTCGGCGAGGAGATGCGCGGCGGGGTGAAGGTCACGAATGTCGGCGACCACGGCAGCCAGGCCGCCATCTTCGGGCGCATGACGCGGCATCTGTGGTCCCTGCGCCACGAGCCGTTCGATGCCGTGCATGCCACCACCTGGCGGGTGTCCCTGCCGGCGCTGCTCCTGCGGCGTGGCCTGCCCATGGTGCTGACCATCCACGGTCGTGAGGTCTTCGTGGTGCCCAAGCCGCTGCGGCCGATGATGATGCGCGCGCTGCGACACGCCGACCACCTGCCCACTGTCAGTCAGCCCATTCTCGACAAGTTCGAACAGGACCTAGGTTTCAGGCTGAAAGGGGCCTTCTCGAACTGGAACGGCATTTCCTTCGAAGAGGAGAGCGGCCAGCCCCACGACAAGCCCGCGGGCATGGTGCTGTTCTGCATGTGCCGGCTGGTGGCGCGCAAGAACGTGGACGGCGCCATCCGCGCTGTCGCCGAACTGGTCGGCAGGGGACATGACATCACCTTCCGCATCGCCGGCGGCGGCGAGGAGGCCGACAGCCTTGCGGCGCTGGTCCGGGAACTGGGCATGGAAGAGCATGTCACGCTTCTGGGGCGGGTGCCTGACGAAGACATTCAGCCGCTCTACCGCGGCAGCCACATTTTCCTTCATCCGCAGATCGCCACCCGCTCCGGGCAGGACATGGAGGGCTTCGGCCTGACCATCGCCGACGCCATGTCCTTTGGCTGCGTTCCGGTGGCCGGAGCTTCGGGCGGGCCGCTGGATTTCATCCGCAACGGTGAAACCGGCTATCTCGTGGATGGCACGAAGACCGGCGAGATCGTCACCGCGCTGGAGCGCCTGATCACCGATCCGGCCCATCGCGAGGCCCTCGCCGCCGCCGCACGGGATTTCGCCCGCGCGGAGCTGACCTGGGACGCACACGCCCACAAGATCCTCGAGCGCCTCGCGCCCGCGGACTGATCCACGGCGGCTGCGTTCGTTGCGATAACAGCGCCTTCACCACTCCCCCGCAGAGTGCCCGCATCGCAGGCGCTCGCGCTTCCGTCCGGCGGTGCCGCGGCGCGCTTTTCTGGTCATCCTCATGACCCGGTCCGACGGGTCATGCCCAAAGGAAAAACGCAATGGGACTCGTGGATCTTCATGATGCGGAAGCATTTTCCCCCTATCTCGCCACGCCGCATGCCGATGCCAGGATGTTCATCTACCGGGCGAACACCGACCAGCTTGCGCCCCTGTTCGAGGATGACGGCCTGACCACCATGGTCAGCAATCCCGTCCGGGCCAACGCCCAGGGGGCCTTTCCGATCCGCTATGCCATCGACGGCGAATACGGTGCCGCGATCCAGGACCGGCGGGGGCAGCATCTGCTTGCGGTGCAGCGCTTCACGGTGCGTCCGACGCAGGCATCGGCCCTGTCCCACGAGTTCAGGACCTTTGCGCAACTGCTGGCCGACAGTCAGAGAAAATACACCGACACCAGGGAGACCCTCACGGTCTATCCCGGCGACCTGTTCCGCGTGGTGGCGGGAGGCAGTCTCTACCGGGTTGCGGCGCCCGGGGCCGAGGACCATCACCTCACGACATCCGGGGGACTGAAGCTCTATGTGCAGCCGGATGCCGACGGTTATCATCCTGTCGAGGCCTTCGGTTTCACCGGCGACGGCAGCCCCGAGGACCGGGAGCGGCTGCAGCGGGCCAGCGACGCGACCCCCTTCCTGAAATTCCAGGCCCGGACGTACGAACTGGGCGCCCATGTCGAGACCCCCGCAAGCTACGGCGCCCATCGTCGCTGCTGCATTCTTGCCACCAACGACATCGCCTGGCGCAGCATCGGCCGCACCACGCTCCGCATCGCCGATACCGTGCAGTCCGGTCCGCATGCGAACGACGTCACCATCCTCTTCGTCGAGGATCGCGAGGACTTCAGCGCCCCGGGCTTCGTCTTCGACCAGAACACCGATGCGCAGGGGTATGGATCGCCGTTCGCCTGCTACGGCGTGGCGCGGGTGGATCTTGACCGGATCGAGGTCCGCAACGGCGGCGCGGTCCGTATCGGGGCCTCCGCGGCCCGGCTCAGTGGCGAGGTTCGCGGCAACATCACGATCGGCGCGGGGACGGGCACCTTCGCGCTCGGCGGAAAGCCCGGCGGCACGACACGCTGGCGCAACGTCTCGGCCTATGTCGAGAATTGCCGTGGCGGGGTGAACGTCGAGTGCGAGGACGTGAACGCCTTCGGCCTCATGCACGAGACGATCGAGGCGGATTTCGGCCAGATCGTCGGCTACAATCTCGACGGCGGCAGCTCTCCGGTGGAATTCGTCAAGGTCGAGGATGGCGCAAAGCGCGTCAATATCGACCTGATCTCGCTCAACACCGCGGCCTCGTCCGGCACCGGTCGCGCTGCGGCGCTCTGCATCAAGCAGGGGCAGGACGGCAATGGCATGGACCGGGTCTCGGTCGGCCGGATCTCGTGCAAGAACGTCGAGCAGGCGATCTACTTCGAGATGGCGGAGGCCCCGCAGGGCGCGCTTTATGTCGGCGCGTTGCAGGCCGACAGGGTGCGCTGCCTGTTCGACAGCCGCAACTCGGTCGGCGCCGCGGTCGGCGAGGCCGCCTCTGCGGTGATCCAGAACGTACAGGGCACGGTGCTGTCGCCCGGCACCTCCGGCGGGGCACCGCCTTCTGCGTCGAAAGCGATCCGACCTCGCCCGATGACAATGCCTATCCGCCCCATCTGAGGGCTCTGCAGATCCGCGGAGGCCACCTGTCGAGCGTCCAGGAGCGGACCTTCAGCATCCGTGGTGTCCGCCGCTTCGAATGTCATGGTCTCGCGGTCGAAAGCCACCTTTCGGCCACGCCCTCGGGCGGCTACGCCGGCGGCACCTACAACGTGATCGAGGCAGACGAGATCCTGCTGACCGACACCATGCTGAGGGGCTTCGCCGGCACCGGGGTGCCGCTCGAACTGCGCCCCAAGGTCTCGTGCCGGCTGCGTGGCTGCGACCTGCAGGGCAATGGCAGCGGCACGGCACTGTTCCTGAACGGGTCGGGGAACCTGCTGCTCGAGGGCTGCCAGATGTCCGGCGCGACCAACGCGCTGAACTTCCGCGTTCTGCAGGCGGAGTTCGATCCGCTTGCGGCGGTCGACAGCGCGGGTAGCCGGATCGTCATCCCGAACCATCCTTTCCGCCATGGCGAACTGGTGCGCTTCACCGCCGGCGGAGGCGGCATCGGCGGGCTGGCGGACGGCGCGGAGTACCGGGTGATCTACCTCGATGCGAACAGCATCCAGCTCTCGGACAGCCTGCGCGGCAGCGCCATTGCACTGAGCTCGGCGACGGCGGGCGCGGCATCGCTGCGCAAGGCGCTGACCGTCAAGCTGCGCGATCTCCGCAACAGCTGTCCGACCCTGGTCGCAAACAGCGACAGGCCGCTGTCTTTCACCCAGGACGGAAGCTGGTAACGCCCGAATCCAGGCGCCGAAAAATTGCACCGGTCCGCGTCTGGCCGCATGGATCGGTGCGTTTTTGATTAGCTCCCTTCACAATCGGTATATTGGCCTTGACCTTCCGCGAGCCATGCGAAACCCATCGGATGCAATCGCCGCCCCGGCGGCCCGGTCTGGAGATCCCTGGTGAAGGACAAGTCGAACGCCCCCCGGGACGCGAGAAGAAACAACCTCGACAGCCTGCGGCTGATCCTCGCCAGCCTCGTGGTCCTCGAGCATGCCAACAACCTGTTTCACGTCGCGCAGGGGACGTCGTATCGCTTCCCCTTCTTTCTCGTGAACCTGTCGGATGTGGCCGTATCGACCTTCTTCGTGATCTCGGGAATGCTGACCTATGACAGCTACCGGCGGGATCCCGATATCATCCGGTTCTACCTGCGTCGCATGTTCCGGGTCTTTCCTGCCTACTGGAGCGTCCTGTTGCTGCAGGTCGTTGTCTTCTGCCTAGCCGCGACCACGCTGGTGCTCTGGGATCGGCTGCCGTTCTACCTCGCCGCCAACGCGCTGACGGCCAACTTTCTTGCTCCCACCTTCCTTGAGGGAGTGCCCGCAATCAACGGCTCGCTCTGGACGATCAAGATCGAAGCCTCGTACTATCTCCTGTTGCCGCTGCTCTTCCCCCTGCTGGTCCGCTCGCCGCTCCTGCTGCTGCTGGGGCTGCTGTCCTTTGCCTGGGCCGTCGGGATCGAGCACGGGACACTGGCCAAGCAGCTTCCCGGCAAGCTCTACCTGTTTGCGATCGGCATCGCCCTCGCCCGGTTGTCTTCGCGGATCACCGAGCGGCATGCGCTGATCGCCCTGCTGCTGGCACCGCTGGGAATCGTCCTGAAGTTCGCCACCGAGGGGCTCTTCATCCTGCAGGAACTGATGGCCGCCGCGCTGGGGGTCTGTCTGGTGATCGCCTTCATGCGCCCGTGGCTCCAGCGCGAACCCATGGATATCTCCTACACGCTGTATCTCGTCCACTACCCGGTGCTGGTTCTCGTCACCCGATTCCTGTTCCCGGGCCAGCCTTTCGCCATCGTGCTGGCCGCCGGACTGGTGCTGTCGGTTCTTCTGGCGGTCCTGATCTCGTTGCTGATCGAGCGCCCCGCACTGGGTCTCGGACGCCGTCTCGTGTCGCGATCGGGAAAGCCCCGGGCGCCGCGCCCCATGAATGGGGCCCCGGTCCCGGCGCAGGACAAGCCCACCTGAACGCCCCCAGAGGGGAGGGTGCGCGTACCCCTCCCGCCTCTTCCTGTTGCAACCAAGTTGAAATGTCACCGGCTGCGCAAAGCAGGAATGTCTCACCGAGGGTGGAGAATCATGGCCGGGCAGGGCGAAGACCGCACATATCGCAGCCCTGATCGGCCATGCGTTCAGAGCCGGAGCTTGCGGCGCTCCTTTGCGTTGTAGACGGCCCGGAAACCTTGCTCGTCGAGGAGCTTCTCGAAGGCCCACCAAGGCAAGGCGGTCGGCAAAATATGGAGGGTTGTCCAAGATCGTCAGCGTCCCGCAGGCGTTCTCCACTGACAGGATCCACAAAGGATCGTCTGAGGTTCGGTAAATCTCCACGGTGAAGCGGTGGCCGTCGACCACCACGTCCTGCGCCAGGTTCGAGAAGACGATCTCCGTGCTCGAGGAAAAAACGCGTAATTAGGGTTATGTGAAAAATTTGAGTCAGCCCCTTCGCAATGTCGCCCACGATGCGTGAAATCCGGTAGGATTTCGGCGAACAGGAGAAGGCCACGGAATGGCTGGAAGCGAGAGAAACCGGAAATGAAGGCTTCCGCGTCAAGGACGGCGCGGCAGTAGAAGAAGGACACACGACTTTACTGTGAGGTCATCGGTTGAAGCCCAACGGGTACTTCTGCGTTTTCAAGGAAATCGCAGATCTCTTTGCCGACCTGATCGCCAAGGATGCACAGACGGGCGCAAGTTTCGTACCCGACATCAGCGTTGGCCTGGCCTGGGCAAGGCACGGCGCATCGGGATTAGCCCAGTCCAGCAGCTTGCCGCAGCGCCTCGTTTATGCGGGTCTGCCAACCCGGCCCCTTGGCCTTGAAACGGGCCACGACTTCGGGATCAAGGCGCAACGACACAGCCACCTTCGGATTCTCAGCCTTCGGGCGCCCTCCCACGTTCTTGCGCATCCTCTCGGACAACGCTGGGAACGCCTCTCCGAAAGGCTTCGCCTGGGCAATCTGCGCGTCGGTCACCTCCGGTGCATCCGGATCGCTGGCAATCATCGCCTGAATCCTGGCTTCACTGAGCGGCTTCTTAGTCATAGCAATCCGCTCTCCTTACGGCTCGCTGGGCGCATCGAAACAACCGAAACGCCTTGGGTTCCCAGGACGGCGAAGACGACAGCGATGGTGCCGTCCGAAAGCCGACCGATCGCCATGTGGCGGTTCTCCTTCGCTGGGAGGACCAGCGAAGATGGAAGAACATCTCGTCCAAGTCTGCGAAGTCGAGCCCATGTTAGGCCAGATTGCTTGGCCTCTTCGGCTCGTCCCAGACGATCATCATACGCGCATCCTAGATCATAAATATGGTTTTTGTATATACAGAAACAAGCGCAGAGCCACCCAAAACATCGCGATAGATGTAACGGCAGACGAAAAGCTGAGATGGCCCAGAGAATATCAGGTTTCATTGGTCATCGCAGGTCACCTGGGACTGTAACGCTGACAAATTACATTTCCTGCTACAGCTACAGTCCCATGTCGGAGCGTTTGGGTGTCAGCGTGTCCAAGTGTCACGGTGTCAGCGTGTCCATGTGGCACCCTGTCCAAGTGTCAGGGTGGCAGCTTGTCAGTCTGTCACCGTGTCCGTGGGTAAATCACAGCCAATGATTACGATTGTTGGGATCTGGTAGGTGAAACTCGCGCAGGGCCGTAGAGGCACTGCAAGGCGCCTTAGAAGCACGAGTCTTCGTAGCGTCCCCTTGCCCACAGCCTCCCACAGACGCTCTCAGAGCGTGCTTCAGACAACCTGGGCCATACGTGGTACTGTCCGGCGTCAGCGCCCATGGGACATCTGAATCGATTTCGGAAAGGAGGGTTTCTGGCTCATCGTAGCCACCAAGGAGTGGAGATGAGACAGAACCCCGGAACACCGAAGCCTTCCGCCGAGAGGAGCCGCGAGATGGAAAGTGGATCCCACACGCTGCAGATATAGCGAAGCGGCCGGCGATGCGCAGGGCGAGCCACGCGGGGAGGCCGCGAGATCCCTGCGGGCACCTGCTCCGGTTGCCTGACAGCGGTTTCGGTTGAACAGGCGGTTGCGGTCGCGTTATCCAGCAGGAAATCTCCTCAGGCGGGACATCCCGATGCGTCATATTCTCCCCGCCGCCGCCTGCGCGGCCTCCTCCCGGGGCCTCGCGGCATGAGCGCGGTCATCTTCATTCCCGCCCGCTACGCCTCGTCGCGCTATCCCGGCAAGCCGCTGGTCGAGCTGACCGGCGCCACCGGCGAGGCCCGCAGCCTGATCCGCCGCGCCTGGGACGCGGCGCTGAGCGTCGAGGGCGTGGCCGCGGTCTACGTGCTCACCGACGACGACCGCATCGCCGCGGCGGCACGCGGCTTCGGCGCCGAGGTTCTGATGACCTCGGAGCAGGCCCGCAACGGCACCGAGCGCTGTGCCGAGGGGCTGGCCCAGCTCGACGGCACCCCCGAGATCGTCATCAACCTGCAGGGCGACGCGCCGCTCACCCCGCCGTGGTTCGTCGAGGCGCTGATCGCGGCGATGCGCGATCCCTCGGTCGAGATGGCGACCCCGGTGCTGCGCACCGACCCCGAGACGCTGGCGAACTTCGTCACCGACCGCCACGCCGGCCGCGTCGGCGGCACCACCGCGGTGATGCGCGGCGACGGCACCGCGCTCTATTTCTCCAAGGAAGTGCTGCCCTACGTGGGCAATCTCGAAACCCCGCCCGAGGTGTGGCACCATGTGGGGGTCTACGGCTACCGCCCCGAGGCGCTGCGCCGCTACGCCGGCTGGGCCGAGGGGCCGCTGGAACGGGCCGAGGGGCTCGAGCAGCTGCGCTTCCTCGAGAACGGCACCCCGGTCACCTGCGTGCCGGTCGAGGCCCGCGGCCGGGTGTTCTGGGAGCTCAACAACCCCGTCGACGTGGCCCGCATCGAGGCCGTTCTGAAGAAGGAGGGCATCGCATGAACACCGCCGTTTCCGCCCGCGAGGTCGCGGTCAAATCCGTCACCTTCGCCAATGACGCCCCGCTGGCGCTGATCGCCGGGCCCTGCCAGCTCGAGAGCCTCGAGCACGCCCGCATGCTGGCCGGGCGCATCGCCGCCGCCGCCGAGGCCGCGCGGATGCCGTGGGTGTTCAAGGGCAGCTTCGACAAGGCCAACCGCTCGTCGCTCTCGGGCAAGCGCGGTCTCGGCATGGAGGCCGGGCTCTCGATCCTGTCGAAGATCGGCGCCGAGTTCGGGGTGCCGGTGCTGACCGACATCCACGGCCCCGAGCAATGCGCGGCCGTGGCGCAGGCGGTGGACATCCTGCAGATCCCCGCCTTCCTGTCGCGCCAGACCGACCTGCTGCTCGCCGCGGGCGAGACCGGCGCCGCGATCAACGTCAAGAAGGGCCAGTTCCTGGCGCCCTGGGACATGGCCAACGTGGCCGCCAAGATCGCCTCGACCGGCAACCAGCGCCTGATGCTCTGCGAGCGCGGCGCCAGCTTCGGCTACAACATGCTGGTCTCGGACATGCGCAGCCTGCCGATCATGGCCGAGACCGGCTACCCGGTGGTGTTCGACGCCACCCACTCGGTGCAGCTGCCGGGCGGCCAGGGCAGCTCGTCGGGCGGCCAGCGCCAGTTCGTCGGCACGCTCGCCCGCGCCGCCGTGGCGGTGGGCTGCGCCGCGGTCTTCATCGAGACCCACGAGGATCCCGACAACGCCCCCTCGGACGGGCCCAACATGGTGCCGATCGACGGGCTCGCCCCGCTGCTGGCCCGCCTGCACGCGCTCGACGAGGTGGTGAAGCCCTGACCTGAGGGCCGCGCGCGGACGCGGGGGCGACAGGCCCCCTCCCGTCTCGTCCAGGCCGTCTCGTCTAGGCCGGCTGGCCGACCTCGGCGAGGATCCGGCGCAGCATCAGCGCGCCGTATTCGGCGTTGCCGTGGTGCGGGTCGCGCTTGCCGTTCTTCAGCAGCCCCGCCGCGTATTCCGGCCGAAGCAGGCCCTGCGCGTCGGCGGTCTCGGGCGGGAAGTCGACGAAATCCACCCCCAGCCCGTCGAGGAAGCCGCGGAAGCGCGCCCGGGAGCGGCGGTCGATCTCGAGCAGCACCTCCGGATCCGCCCCGCGCACGATGTTCTGGTGATCGGCCCGCACCGGCGGCGCGCTGATCACGAAGAAGCGGATGCCTGCGTCCTTCAGCTGGGTGAGGAAGGCACGGATGTGGCGCTGGTCCTCGTCGGCCATGCGGTCGATCAGCCCCGAGGAGACCGGGCGCTGCCCGTCCCCCGCCAGCGCCGAGGGCGCCGCGGCGCCGGTCCAGATCCGGTCGCCGTAGAGCCGCGGGTTGTGGGTGCCCATGCAGATGCCCCAGAGCCGGTCCGGGGCAATATGGTCCTGCCCGGTGAAGCGGACGAGGTTCTCGGCATAGACCGGCTGGGTCAGCACCACGCGGCCGGCCTCGGTGGCGCTGAAGGCCTCGGTCTCGTAGACCCCGGCGCCGAGCCCGAAGACGGTGACCCCCGCCGCCTCGGGCACCTGCCCCAGGCCCTGGTTGAGCGCGATGGTGTGGGAATTGCCGGTGATGGTCAGCTGGCTCATCGGCCGAACTCCTCGAGCAGGGCTTCCTCGCAGACGAGATCGTCCTCGGACATCCTGGGTTTCGCGCGCGCAGGCGCCTTTTCGGCGGCAACAGGCTCTGGGTCCGGCGCCGCCTGCCCCGCGGTGTGCGGCCCGAAGAAGGCGTCCATCACGTGGGCCACGCCCACCGGCGAGACCTCGCGCAGGTTGGGGCGGAAGAACATCGCCCGCCCCGGGTGGCTCGAGACCAGCTCGAAGGAGGGGAAGTAGTCGACGTTCTCGTATTTCTGGTAGAGCGTGCCGCAGACCGTGCGCAGCACCGACTTGGAATAGACCGTCGCGGGCAGCACGTGCTGGTCCGAGGCGGTGGCGGTGAGCGGCACCGGCGAGACGGTGATCAGGAAGCGGATGCCGGGGCGGATCCCCTCGGCGAAGTCCTTGAAGGCGGTGAAATCGCCGAGCACGTCCTCGTAGGAGAAATTGACGAACCGGTACTTCTCCGGGTCGAACTGGCCGGCCACGGTGCCCGGGCAGGTGGGCAGGATGGCGCCGTCGGCGATGCATTCCCAGGCCTCGGTCAGGCCGAAGGTGAAGACGAAGACGTCGGTCTGCTCGAGGATCCTGCGCACCGCCGCGAGGTGGAAGTCGCGGTCGCGGCGCACCTCTTCGGGGGTGGCGTAGCCGTTCTTCTCGATATTGGGGCGGAACGGGTCGTAGAAGCGGCCGTTCTTCTCCCACACGTCCTCTTCGGGGGTGAAGAGCCCGTGGGCACGGCGGAACATCTGCAGCAGCTGCCGGGCGGAGTAGAGATTGCCGTAGCGCGCCGAGTACATGTTGAAGCCGTAATCGTTCCAGGCGCTCTCGGGCAGCATCGGCAGCGGCTTCTCGACGTCGACGAACTGGTAGCCGCGGGCCTTGAACTGGCGCCCGATGTGCTGGGCGAAGCAGCTGCCCGCCGCCGCGATCCGCGTGCTCTCGCGCGAGATCTCGTAGCGCGGGCGGTAGACGTCCTGCATCTCGAGAAAGGAGACATCCGCGACGCCGCTGCGCCAGTAGGCGCGGGGCGGCAAGCCGACATAGGGGTTGGACATGAAGCGGTCCTTCTCGGTCTGGAAGAGGCTCTTTGCGGGACGTGCCCGGGGTCGGGGCGATGTTAGCCCTCGCCCGAAGGGCGATCAAGCACAGCTCCCGAAGGGCGTTCAGGCACGGCGCCCGAAGGGCGACCCCGCACCGGACCCGAAGCGCGATCGTCCGACGGGCCCCGATCCCGTCCCCTGCCCCTCGCAGCTGCGGCGAAAAACGCCCCCACCTCTTGGCGGCACCGCGGCGAGATGCCAACATGGCGGCGAAAGACCTCTCACCTGCCGGGAAATGTCCAATGAACCCCTACGAGAACCTCCCTCCCAAGGCGTTCTGGCGGCGCGCCGTCGCCGAGAACAGCATGTACGACGTGTCGGGGCTGTGGAATCCCAAGTTCAAGCTGTCGCCGAAGATGCCGGTCTCGACCTACGGCTCCTGCTTCGCCCAGCACATCGGGCGGGCCCTGCAGGCGCGCGGCTTCAACTGGCTGCGCACCGAGACCGCGCCCTTCGGCATGAGCGACGCGAACCGGCTGGCCTATAACTACGACGTGTTCTCGAGCCGCACCGGCAACATCTACACCACCTCGCTGCTGCTGCAGTGGCTGCAATGGGCCTTCGGCATCAAGCCCGTCCCCGAGGAGATCTGGGAGAAGGGCGGCCGCTTCTACGACCCGTTCCGCCCGCGGGTCGAGCCCGACGGCTTCGCCTCGGTCGAGGAGCTGCGCGCCTCGCAGCAGCAGACGCTGAAATCCTTCCGCGAGAGCGTGACGCAGGCGGATGTCTTCGTCTTCACGCTGGGGCTCACCGAGCGCTGGCTGAACAGCGAAAAGGGCTACGAGTACCCGATGTGCCCCGGCACCGTGGCGGGCGAGTTCGACGAGGCCGTGCACCAGTTCGACAACATGATCTTCTCGGAGGTGCAGAAGAACCTCTACGCCGCGCTCAAGATCATGCGCGAGCAGAACGAGAAGCTGCGGGTGATCCTGACCGTCTCGCCGGTGCCGCTGACCGCGACCAACTCGGGCAAGCACGTGCTGGTGGCGACGATGCAGTCGAAATCGGTGCTGCGCGCGGTGGCGGGGCAGACCGCCGACAGCCGCTGGTACGTCGACTATTTCCCCTCCTACGAGATCATCAACAGCCCGGTGTTCCGCGGCAACTTCTTCGAGCCGAACCAGCGCAACGTCGCCAAGCACGGCGTGAACTTCGTGATGGACAGCTTCTTCCGCGACCTCAACGCGCGCTTCGGCCGCAAGGAGGACGCCCCCGCCCCGGCCGCCGCGAAACCCGCTGCCGCGCCCGCGGGCAAGAAGAGCAAGGACGAGGTCTGCGAGGAGGAACTGCTCGAGGCCTTCGCCGCCGGAGGGCGCAAATAGCATGAAGCTCTGCATCATCGGCAACAGCCACGTGGGCGCGCTGCGCACCGCGTGGACGAGCGGGCTGTCCGACGACTTCCCCGGCATCACGATCACCTGCTTCGCGCAGCGCGGGCAGGGCATCGCCGAGATGGTGGTGGCCGAGGGCCGGCTGCTGCCCGCCAACCCCTACATGAAGCGCACCGTCGAATTCACCTCGGGCGGCCTGTCGGAGGTGGTCGTGGCGGAATACGACGCCTTCCTGCTCTACGGGCTGCACGAGCACGGGCAGGAGACCGGCGACATCTGGTATTCCTCCGCCGTGCGCGCGGCGGCGCTGAAGGACAAGGTGACGGGACAGGGCAACCACGCGCTGCTGGTCAAGCTGCGCGGGCTCACCGACAAGCCGGTCTGGGTGGCGCATGACCCGCTGCCGGCGCTCGAGCCCTCGGGGCTGGTGGCGGCGGATTATGACGCAGAGCTGGCCGAGATGCAGCGGCTCTGCTACGACCCCCTGCAGGCCCGGCTGGTGCCGCAGCCCGCCGAGACCATGGTGGCGGGGCGGGCGACGAAGCTCGCGTTCAGCAAGGATTCCCAGCCGCTGGCGGTGGGCGACGACCGCGACGGCCGCCACCACGGCGCCGACGAGATCCAGCACATGAACACGGCCTACGGGGCGATCTGGCTGCGCGCCTTCCTGCCCGGGCTCGCCGCCCAGGTCTGAACCGGCTCTGAACCGGCTCTGAACCGGGCCCGGGCAGGGCGCGGCCCCGCGGCCGCCCTGCCCGGTCAGTGTCCCGCAGGCGGCCGGCTCAGCGCCCGGTCAACGCCCGATCAGCGCTTGTCGAAATAGTCGAGGTACCAGTCGACGAAGGCCTGCACGCCCTCGCGCACCCGGGTCTCGGGGCGGTAGCCGGTGAGCGCCTTCAGAAGCTCGGCGTCGGCCCAGGTGGCGGGCACGTCGCCGGGCTGCATCGGCATCAGGTTGCGGCTCGCCTTGCGTCCCAGCGCCGCCTCGATGGCGTCGATGAAATCGGTGAGCTGCACCGGCTCGGAATTGCCGATGTTGACCACCCGGTGCGGCGCTACCGGCGACAGGCTGTCCATCTCGCCCACCGGCGCCTCGCCCGGCACCGCGTCGATCAGCAGCCGGATCGCCGCCACGAGGTCGGTGACATAGGTGAAGTCGCGCCTCATGTCGCCGTGGTTGTAGACGTCGATCGGCCGGTCCTCGAGGATCGCCTTGGTGAACTTGAAGAGCGCCATGTCCGGCCGGCCCCAGGGGCCGTAGACCGTGAAGAAGCGGAACATGGTGATCGGCAGCCCGTAAAGATGGGCATAGGAATGCGCCATGTTCTCGGTGGCCTTCTTGGTGGCCGCGTAGAACGACATCTGGTGATCGGCCTTCACCGTCTCGCGGTAGGGCATCTCGGTGTTGGCGCCGTAGGCCGACGAGGTCGAGGCCAGCAGCATGTGCTGCGGCGGGTACGCGCGGGCCGCCTCGAGCAGCTCGAAGGTGCCGGTGATGTTGCTCTCGAGATAGGAGCGCGGCTCTTCGATCGAGTAGCGCACCCCGGCCTGGGCGGCGAGGTGGATGACCACGTCGGGCGTCTCGGAGGCGAAGAGATCCATCAGCACGCCCGGGGTCTCGACCCGCTCGTGCACCGCCCGGAACGCCGGGGTCTGCAGCAGCAGCCCCTCGCGCCGCTGCTTCAGCGTCACGTCGTAGTAATCGGTCATCGCGTCCAGCCCGATGACCTCGAACCCGTCGGCGATCAGCCGCTGGCAGAGGTGAAGCCCGATGAAGCCGGCCGAGCCGGTGACAAGAACCTTGCGCATGTATCTTCCGTCTTTCCGTTCCGCGGATCCGCGTTCAGCGTTTCACGCCGGCATAATGCACGCGGACATTCTCGCGCCACCCCCCGAGCAGGTCGGGCTTGAGCGCATAGCGCCCCTGCCCTCGCACATCCCGGCGGCGTTCGGAATAGTCGAAGTCGGAATAGAGACAGTCGAGGTCGAAGAGCGACTTCAGCCCCGGCGCGGTGAACCGGAAGTAGTCGATGGGACAGGGGTGGTAGCGCCAGGCGAAGAGCGTCGAGTGCACGGTGACGCCGCCGGGGCGCAGCAGGCGGCAGATCTCCTGCCCCGCCAGCCACGGCCGGTCGATGTGCTCGAACACGTCGAAGCTGAAGATGAAGTCGAAACTGCCGTCGGGTATCTGCGGGCAATTGGTGATGTCGCCCGCCATCACCTTGACCCCCTCGGCGCCGGGCGCCTTCTCGAGATCGAGCGCGTGGTAGTCGAAATCCGGGAAATCCCGGTGCCGCGGGTTCAGCCGGCCGCCGATCTCGAGCATCCGCCCGCCGCGCAGCCCGGCCCGCTCGAGCGCCTCGTGGGCGACCTCGCGCACCCGGTCCCAGCGCGGGCTGGCGGATTTCCATTCCTCTCCCAGCGCGGCCAGCCGGCCCGGCAGGTCGTTGTCGAGCTGCGGCGCCATCTTCGCCAGCCCCTCCTCGACCGCCCCGCGCAGGGTCTCGTGCATCTTCTGCTTCGACAGGTGCAGCCCGACACGGGCGTCCACCAGCCGCTTCAACTGCGTCGGATCGACGACGAGCCCCGGGTCCCCGAAGGCACGGTACGCCGCGAGAAGGCGCTTCTTGAAATGCATTGGCTCTTCCAAACAAACTTGATTCCGGATGTTTCCGAATGCAGCCACAACCGCTCGTTTAGTGCAAGAAATCCACTGGCGGAGCCCCGCCCGGGGGCCTCTCGCCCGGGATGAGAGCGTTTGACTTGAAAATATGCGCCCGCTATTTGTCTCCCAGCCAGGAAGGCCGCATCCGGTCCGGTTTTCCCCTGAATGAAAGTTGGATTCCATCCTTATGAGCCAGACCAAATCTCCCGTCCAAGTCATCGCCGAAATCGGATGCAACCACAAAGGCGACATGGAAATCGCCAAGGAACTGATCCGTGTGGCCGCCCATGTCTGCAAGGCCGACGTCGCGAAGTTCCAGAAGCGTCACAACCGCGAGCTGCTGACCGCGGAACAGTACAACACCCCGCACCCGGTGCCCTCCAACGCCTATGGCGACACCTACGGCGCGCACCGTGAATTCCTCGAGTTCACCCCCGAGCAGCACCAGGAGCTGATCGCCGAGTGCAAGGCCAACGGCATCGCCTATTCGACCAGCGTCTGGGACCTGACCTCGGCCAAGGAAATGGCCGTCCTGAACCCGCCGCTGCTCAAGATCCCCTCGGCCACCAACCAGCACTACGACCTGCAGGGCTACCTCTGCGAGAACTACGAGGGCGAGATCCACGTCTCGACCGGCATGTCGACCGGCAATGAAATCGCCGACCTGGTGAAATTCTACGCCGAGCGCGGCCGTGCCAAGGATCTCGTGGTCTACAGCTGCACCTCGGGCTACCCGGTGGCCTTCGAGGACATCTGCCTGTTCGAGATCCGCAACCTGATGGAAAAGTTCGGCACCACCGTGAAGGGCATCGGCTTCTCGGGCCACCACCTCGGCATCGCCGCCGACGTGGCCGCACTCGCCGTGGGCCGCGCCATGGAAGCGGACGGCAAGGGCAAGTTCACCCACATCGAGCGTCACTTCACGCTGGACCGCACCTGGAAGGGCACCGACCACGCCGCGTCGCTCGAGCCCGACGGGCTGCGCCGCCTGTGCCGCGACCTCAAGAACGTCGACCGGGCGCTCGAGTACAAGGGCCAGGAGATCCTGCCCGTCGAGCAGGTCCAGCGCGACAAGCTCAAGTGGGTCAAGGAACAGCACGCCAAGGCCAGCTGAGCCCCCTGACCAGAGACAGGAACGGCCGCCCGGGATCCCCGGGCGGCCGTTTCCGTTTCAGACGCCGCCCGCGCCCGCAGGCGCCGGGCGGTCCCGGGTCAGGTGCCTTCGGCGGGCACCGGCAGGCCGAACTTGCCGAGCCGGGCGCGGAACACCTTGCTGCCGGGGTTGAGCTCGAAGGCATGGGCGGCGGCGGTCTTCGCCGCCTCGGCCTGCCCCAGCCCCTCGAGCGCCAGCGACAGCACGTGATGCGCCCAGGGCCGTTCCGGGGTCTGCACCAGCACCGCCTGCACGTTCTCCAGCGCATCCTGCCAGCGCCCGCACTGGATGCAGAGCTCGGCCACGAACAGCCGGTCGTGCACGTTGAGCACGCCCGCGTCCGGCAGCCCCGCCGCCTCGAGCATCTCCAGCGCCTCGGCCGCGAGGTTCAGCCGCGACATCCCGCGGGCCTTCTCGATCAGGAAGGCCGGGTCGTCGGGGAACCAGTCCAGCGCCCGGTCCACCGCCGCCACGATCTCGGCGAAGCGCTTGTCGCCGCGCAGGAAGGTGATGTAGCGCTGCAGGTAGCGCAGGTTGGTGGGCTCGGCCTCGACCGCCTGGGCGATGAAGGTCTCGGCCTCGGCCCGGTCGCCGGCGCGCTCGCGGATGTAGCTGAGGAAATAGGCCGCCTCGTGCACCGTCGGATCGTCCTCGAGCACCCGCCGGTAGATCGGCTCGGCCTTGTCGTCTTCCTTCTTCTTCTCGAAATGCCGCGCGGTCAGCATCGCCAGCCACGGGTGGGTGAGCGCCCGGGTCTCGAGCTCGGCCAGCAGCTCGGCGCGCAGCGATTCGCGGATGCGGCCGGCGGCGAAGGTCAGGTGCGCCGCCTCGACGAGGTTCTCCTCGACGCAGACCGGCTCGCTGCGGTCGAAGAGCCGGCGCATCGTCGAGACCACGCGCTCTTCCTCGCCGTAATCCTGCTCGTCGATGGCGGCGGTGGCGCGGTTGGCCTGCTTCCAGCCCGTGTTGAGCCCCATGTAGTGGCGCAGCACCAGCCCGCTGGTGTCGGGGTCGGGCTTCATGCCGCCGAAGACGTCATGCACCATCCACTGGTAGCGCTCGGCCACCTTGCCCGGCACGCAGGCCCATTTCTTGCCGCACCAGCCGGTGCCCGAGATGTCGGTCCGGGTGAAATGGTGGTGCCGCGGCGGGCCCAGAACCTCGAAATGCTCGGCGCGGGTATGCGCCATCCAGCGCCCGCGCACCGAGACGTAGCCGGTGGTGCTGGCCTCGACCTTCTCGAAGATGCCGCCGCTGCCGTCCGAGAAGATCAGCTCGTCCACGTCGCATTGCAGCACGCTGCGCGCCCGGTTCAGGCAGCGCCAGCGGGCGTGCTCGAGAAAGGCGCGCTGGCAGAAGGAGCTGTCGGAATTGCCGTCGGTCACCCCCCACTTGAACGGCCAGTGGGTGATGGTCAGCAGCTCCAGCCCCGCGATGTCGCCGAGCGCCCGGTGCAGCTCGTCGAGCGTGTACTCGGTCGAGCCGTTGTCGTAGAGGCAGACCGCGTCGGCGCCATGGACCGTCACGTAGAAGGTGACGAAATCGCGGATCCACTGCAGGTGGTTGTTCTTGTTCACGAAGAGCAGGACGCGCCGGCCCTCGAAGAGCTCGAGCCGCGACGCCGAGGGCGTCACCGTCTGCTCGAAGAGGTCGGTGCGCACGGGCACCGGGGCGGTGACGTCCGGGGTCTCGATGCGGAACATGTCGAGGTTCCAGCGCCGCAGGTGGCGGAAGGGCAGCGCCCGGCCCTGCGCATCGAGGAAACACAGCCCGTGGCGTTTGACCTCGCGGCCCATCTGCGGGCTGATCGCGATGAGCCCGCCCTCGCCATCGTCGAAGATGTCGAAGAGGACGGTCTCGTAGTCGAATTTCTGCTGGAAATGAGGCCCGTGCTGCACCGGATGCCGGAACGGATCCCGGAACGGCGGGGCAAGCGGGTCGATCTGCCCGGTGTATTTCACCGGGGCAATCTGGGCGTATTCAGTGATCATGTCGTGACTGCACCTTGCTCGGTCCGGCCCTGGCGCCCGCGCGGGACGGGCCTGAGGCGCCGGGCCGCGGCCGCGCCTGCCATCAGCTGGCGGCGGCTTCCTTGGTCTTGGCCATGCGCTCGTACTTGCCGCGGCCGTTGTGATGGCCGAAGGCCTCGATGTCGAGCTTGCCGAACTTCGGCTCGAGGAAGGCCCCGAGCTTGTCCGGCGTGTCGGTCTCGATGTTGTAGACCAGCAGGTCGTCGGGACGGTGCATGAAGTGGCGCAGCGCCGCGGCGTGGTGCTCGTGCCATTCCAGGCGCCAGCGGTAGATCACCTCCTCGGCGGTCTCGACCCCGTAGATGCTCATGCAGCGCTCGATCATGCGCGGGTGCTGCACCCGGCTCGAGATCCACTTGTCGCAGTTGCGGGTGTTGAGGATGAAGAGCGAGCCCGGGTAGGCGCGGTCGATGCGCTCGAACTCTTTGAAGGGTTCGATGAAGGTGGTCTCGCTGAGGTAGATCATGTCGCTGAAGACCGTCACCTCGGGGTAGTCCTTGAACAGCGGCACGTCGGCGCCGATGTTGGCGTAGAAGCGCTTGGCGAGGCGGCCGCTGTCCCAGTGCACGCTCTTCAGGCCGTTGGCGTTGAAGAAGCGGTGGAACGAGGTGGTGGCGCACCGGTTGAACCCTATCAGGAAGACCCTCGTCTTCGGCTCGGACTGGTCCTGCATGTTATGCGCTCCCCTGCTGGCTGGCCCTGACTGTCTGCTGTTTACGCATTACTCTTTCGACCCCGTGAAATGAAGTGATAATCCCGCCGCTCAGCGGAACAGCAGGTCCTGATTGTGTCGTCTGAGCAGGAGCATGCCCAGGAACATCGGCACCGCGATCCACACGAAGACGTAGGGCAGCGAGATGTAATGCGGGTGGTAGGCCGAGTAGAACCCGCTGCGCACCATCCCCATGATGTGCACCAGCGGATTGTACCACAGGTACTCGCGCGCCACGCGCGGCAGGTCCTCGTAGACGTAGAGCACCGCCGAGAACAGCATCAGCGGCCGGGTCAGGATGCTCCAGATCGTCTTCCACAGCGGAAACATCAGGAACATGAAGCAGTTGAACGCGCCGACCCCGAAGCCCATCAGGGCAAAGAGCCCGAAGCCCGCGAGGATCGGGCCGAAGTCGACGATCTCGCGCACGTTCTCGAAATAGAAGATCGCCGGCAGCACCACCCCGATCACCATGATCTGGGTCAGCAGCGCCAGCAGGGCGCGAGCCAGCATCGTGTCGACATAGGTGACGCGGGGGTAGCCCAGCAGCGCCTTGTTGTAGGACATCGCGTTCGAGACGCTGCCGGCGACCTCCTGGTAGACCCTGAGCGGAAGAATGCCGGTCGAGTAGAACAGGATGAAGCTGGTGCCGAGCGAGGGCGAGCGCAGCAGCAGCGAGAAGGCGACAGAGAGCATCACGATCATGCCCACAGGCTGCACGACGGCCCAGAGGTAGCCCCCGGGCGAACGCCCGTAGCTGGTTGTCATCTCGCGAAGGACGAGCGCCACGATGGTGCGCAACGTGCGGTAGCGAAGCTGCGGCACCGCCGCGGGGGGCACCGCTGCCAGATCGGTTTGCGTCATTTCCGCTGGAACTCTTCTGCTTTATATAGGATCAGAACCGTCATTTGACCGCGCAGAGTTTGGGCACACACTTGAAGCATGATCAACCCGACTCGTCCGGAGCAGCCACGCCTGCCGCTTCCCAGGACGCTTCCGAGGACACTCCCCGGCCGAAAGCCGCCGCTCCGAAACCCGCCCGGCCCTCTTCCCCGATCGCCCCGCCCGCCGGCCGTGCCCGGCTGAAGCGGCGGCACCTGGCGCTGGTTCTGAGCTTCGTGCTCGCGGTGGTGCTGCCCTCGCTCACCGCCGCCTGGTATCTCTGGACCCAGGCCCAGGACCAGTATGCCTCGCACATGGGCTTCACCGTGCGCCGCGAGGAGGCGCCCTCGGCGGTCGACCTGATCGGCGGGCTCGCCAGCCTGTCCTCGTCGAGCTCCTCTGACAGCGACGTGCTCTACGAGTTCATCCAGTCGCAGGAGCTGGTGAAGCAGGTGGACGAGGCGCTCGACCTGCGCGCGCTCTACTCGCGCCACCACGACGACGATCCGGTGTTCTCGCTGGCCCCCGATGCCAGCATCGAGGACCTGGTGAACTACTGGCAGCGGGTGGTGCAGATCTCCTACGCCCCGGGCACCGGGCTGATCGAGCTGAAGTCGCTGGCCTTCACCCCCGAGGAGGCGCAGGCCGTCGCCACCGAGATCTTCCGGCAGAGCACGCGGATGATCAACGCGCTCTCGGCCATCGCCCGCGAAGACACCATGCGCTACGCCCGCGAGGAGCTCGCGCTGGCGCAGCAGCAGCTCACCGAGGCGCGCCAGGCGCTGACCGCCTACCGCACCCAGAACCAGATCGTCGACCCCAGCGCCGACATCCAGATCCAGATGGGCCTGCTCACCACCCTGCAGCAGCAGCTCGGCAACGAGCTGATCGACTACGACCTGCTGCGCGACAACGCCCAGCCCGGCGATCCGCGCATCGCCCAGGCCGAGCAGCGCATCACCGCGATCCGCAGCCGCATCGAGCAGGAGCGCGCCAAGTTCGGCGGCGGCGGCGATCCCGCCACCGACTATCCCACCATCGTGGCCGAGTTCGAGCGGCTCACCGTCGAGCGCCAGTTCGCCGAGCAGAAATACACCGGCGCCCTGTCGAACTTCGACACCGCGCAGGCCGAGGCGCAGCGCCAGAGCCGCTACCTCGCCGCCTTCGTGCAGCCGACGCTGGCGGAACGCGCGGAATACCCGCGCCGGGCGCTGATCATGGCGCTGGTGGTGCTGCTCACGACCGTGGCCTGGAGCATCCTGGCGCTGATCTACTACTCGCTGCGCGACCGCAAGTGAGGCCGGCGGCATGATCGTCCTGGAGAACCTGACCAAGAGTTTTCCGGTCCGTGGCGGCCGCAAGTACATCACGCGCAACCTCAACATGACCTTCCCGACGGGCAAGGCGGTGGCGCTGATGGGCCGCAACGGCGCGGGCAAGTCGACGCTGCTGCAGATCATCGCCGGCAACATGGGCGCCGATTCCGGCCGGGTGCGCAGCAATGGCGAGATCTCGTTCCCGGTGGGCTTCGCCGGCAGCTTCCACCGCGACCTGACCGGGGCGCAGAACACCCGCTTCATCGCCCGCATCTACGGTGTCGACACCGACGAGCTGCTGGATTTCGTGGCGGGCTTCGCGGGGCTCGGCAACCATCTCTACATGCCGGTGCGCAGCTATTCCTCGGGGATGCGCTCGCGCCTGGCCTTCGGCATCTCCATGGGCATCCAGTTCGACACCTACCTGGTGGACGAGGTGACCTCGGTGGGCGACCGCTCGTTCCGCAGCCGCAGCGCCCAGGTCTTCAAGGACCGCATGCAGCGCTCGGGGGCCATCGTGGTGACCCACTCGATGGGCGAGGTGCGCAACCTCTGCGACGCCGGCGCGGTGATCGAGAACGGGCAGGTGCATTACTTCGACGACATCGAGGACGCCATCGCGCTGCACGTCGAGAACATGGAGCGGCTCGGCAAGTAGCTCCGCCGTCTTGCCCCCCTGCCTGCAGTCTCCCGCCGCGCCTTCCGGCCAGCGACACCGGCCGGAAGGTGCCGCGATACGCGGGAGATTGCGCTCACACTCCGCGAGACATGAGAACGGGCTGCGCCAACTTGCCGCAGCCCGCCCTTGGTCTTCATATGCCCAATCCCATCCTGCGGCGTCTGCCACGGGACGATGGCTGATTAGACCGCCACCCGCTTCTTGCGACGCGAGGCGAACCCGAGCCCACCCAGCGCACCGATGAGCAGGATCCCTGCGGCCGGCAGCGGCACCGGCGTGACCGAGTTCACATAAGAATCGGACGCACCACCGGAAAGCCCCTGAAGATGGAGACCGAAACGCAGTTCGCCCGAGGTCAGTGCACCGATGAGCGACGCGAAGTCCCCAACGACATCGAAGATGAAGCCAGCGGTTTCGCCTTGGTGGATCGAACTACCGGTTCCGGGCACGTCACGTTTGAACATGAAGTTGGAGGAGAAGCCGACGTTGGTCCCTTGGGGCAGCGTGCCACCACCGATGCGATCCATTGCAACGTTGCCAACGGATGTGCTGGCATCGCTGCTCAGCGGCACGTCCGAGAACGAGCTCGGGGCAGAGTTGTCGACGAAGATCGTGCTGATAAAGTAGTTCATCGCCGGAGCGGCCGCGCTCACGATCTGGAAAAGTACCTTTCCAGCGCCGAGGTCAGTCACATCAAGCTTAAAATTCGAAGCATAGGCGTCGCCCGCCGTGCTTCCCCCTGCGATATTGTCGAAGCCGAACGTGACCGCGCTCGCCTGCTGAGATCCACCAAGCAACACCCCTGCGCCGAGCAATCCCGCTATCGCCAAATTTCTAAATCTGGTCAAAAAATTCATGTCAGTTACCCTAAAGCAAAGCCTTCAAGCCAAATTCCTAAAGGCAATATGAAAGTACATAGTCCAAGTATGGCTACACTACCGAATCCGTCTGTTTTTGCAAGAGAACCTCAAGAAAACATCGCGTTTCAGAATTTTGATCCGCGGTTCGGTGGTATTTTCACCTTCCACGCCTGACGGCGCTCCCCGAGGATATTTTGGGGAAGATGAAGTCAGATCCTATGATCTGGCTTGGTCGCCCCCGCGACCTGCTCCAGGATCACGGACGGCACAACACCGATCGCACGGGCAAGAACCACCAGTTCAACGACATCAATCCGGCGCTCGCCACTCTCGATTCTGGCAACCAGAGACTGATGGCACTTGAGGCGCTCAGCCAGTCCGGCCTGCGTCAGGCCCGCGGCTTTCCGGGCGTCGATCAGCGCCTCGCATAAAGCTACATGACCTGTGCTTCTGATCGTCTTCGTCATGTCGCTGCGCCACCCCTTTTGGACGCAAGCGGTAATCTGCTTTTCAGATTATCTAAAAAATAGATAATTCAGCATATTCCAGACCAGCTTCGAGGAGACGCCCCATGAGCCAGCCCCTTCAGCATTCAATGATCCTGACCAGGCTCACCGAGACAGGACAGGCCCTGATGCAACTAAATAGCCGAGGCTATGTCGACATCGAAGCCGCCCGGCGGCTGGTTGCCGAAGGGTTCGCAGAACCAGAGCGCATTCGTGTCGAAATACGGCATCTGAACCGCGCCGGGTTTGCCGGAAGCTGATTGTCGTTAGTTACGCGGCCGTTTTCTCAGTCTCCGGCCCGGGGACGGTGATCGAGAACGGGCGGGAGCATGACTTCGACGACACTTAGGACGCGATCGCGCTGCACCTCGCGAACATGGAGCGGCTCGGCAAGTAGCGCGCCCCTGCCCCGGATCAGGTCCCGGACGCCGCCACGGCTGACATGACTTCCTAAGATTCGACCCGAAATCGCGGCATTGACCACGATCCTGCCGCGATGCCCGCCCGCTTGCGGTCGCGCGGGCGCGCCATGCTCCGTCCCGTCTCCGGCAGCGGCACGGCCCTCCGGCGGCACAGGCGACGGCCCCGAGCAGGGCCGGTGACCGGGCCCCGCGAGGGGCCCCTTCCGGGGCGATGCGATGACCGAGTGGCGGGCTACCCATATCGACGGCCGCGTGGGCGGGCTGGGCGCGATCCCGCCCGAGATCCAGTTCGACCCGGTGACCGGGCGGCTCTACCTGCACGCGGGCGCGGGGCAGGCGCGCGACGCCTTCGCGCTCGGCGGCAACGGGCTGCTCCGCTTCCTGACGGCGCAGGCCGACGGCACCGCCGCGGTCGACCTCGCCGCCCGCGGCATGGTGCTGCGGCTCGACGCGGCGCAGGTCGACCGGGTCGAGAGCGCCGCCGGGGCCGGATCCGCCGGCACCGGCGGCGTCACCTTCGGCCACTCCACCGATCTCTACGCCGGCCAGAGCGGGCTCGCCGCCGATCTCGCGCATCTGCTCGCCACCGGGGCCGGCGGCACGCGGTACTTCATCGCCGCCCTGCACGGCAGCCCGGGGCTCAGCGTGCTGACCCGCGACGCGGGCGGCGACCTCACCGAACTCCGCTACCAGGGCGACCGCGACATCGCCTATCTCTCAGACCCCGTCGCCATGGTCTCGGTCGAGACCGCCGAGGGCACGCTGGTGCTTGCCACCTCCTCCTCGGAGGCCGGGCTCAGCAGCTTCACCCTGCGCCCCGACGGGCGGCTGGTGCTGCGCGACAGCATCGGCGCCGCCGACGGGGTCGGCATCAACACCCCCACCGCGCTGGCGGTCGCCGAGGTCGGCGGCAAGGTGATGGCGCTGCTGGGGGCCGCCGGCACCGGCACGATCTCGGTCTTCGAGGTGGCGGGCTCGGGCGCGCTCCGCCACGTGGGCCAGGCCCTCGACGACAGGGGCAGCTTCTTCCAGGGCTTGTCGGTGCTGCGCACCGCCACCCTCGACGGCACGGTCTACGTGGTGGCGGGCGGCAGCGACGACGGGCTCACGCTCTTCAGCCTGCTGCCCGACGGGCATCTGGTGGAATTGCAGAGCCTCGCCGACAGCACCGCGCTCGGGCTCGACAACGTCAACGCGCTCGAGCTGGTGGCGGCGGAGGGCGTGCTGCACGCCTTCGTCACCTCCGAGACCGGGACCGGCGTCACCCACCTGAGCTGGGCGCCCGATCCCGACGACGGCCAGCACCTGGGCGGCGACCGCTCCGAGGCGCTCTCGGCCGGGGCCGGGGACGACCTGCTGTTCGACGGGGCGGGCAGCGACACGCTCACCGGCGGCACCGGGGCCGATCTCTTCGTGTTCGCCGCCGACGGCAGCCGCGACGTGATCACCGACTTCACCCCCGGGCAGGACATGGTCGACCTCTCGGGCTGGGACTGGCTCTATTCCACCGCGCAGCTCGAGATCACCGCCACCGCCACCGGCGCCGAGATCCGCTACGGCGACGAGCTGCTCGAGCTGCGCACGGCCGACGGCCGCAGCCTCGGCTACGACGACTTCATGGAGACCGACATGCTGGGCCTGCCGCGGGTGCCACGGCCGGTGGTCACCACCGCGGGGCTGCCCTCGACCGAGCGCACGGGCGGCGACGGGGCCGACGTGCTCGACGGCACCATCGGCCACGACCGCCTGTCGGGGAGCGGGGGCAACGACACGATCTTCGGCAACACCGGGGTCGACGAGGTGCATGGCGGGCTCGGCGACGACTGGATCAGCCCCGGCGACGGGGTCGACATCGTGCATGGCGACGGCGGCAACGACACGGTGATCGGGCGCACCGGCTGGGACACGCTCTGGGGCGACGACGGCCACGACCACCTCTACGGCAGCGAGGGGCAGGATGACCTGCACGGCGGCGACGGCAACGACTACCTCTCGGGCGGCTTCGGCTACGACTTCCTCTGGGGCGACGCCGGTGACGACAGCCTCTACGGCAATCTCGGCAACGACAGTCTCGACGGCGGCGCCGGCAACGATGCGCTCTACGGCGCCACCGGCAACGACACGCTGCGCGGCGGCGCGGGCCATGACACGCTCTATTCCTCGCAAGGCGTGGACGAGCTCGAGGGGGGCGCCGGCGACGACCTGCTGTTCGGCGGCAGCCTCGTCGACAGCTTCCACTTCGCCCCCGGCCATGGCCATGACGTGATCGGCGATTTCGAGGCGCATGACCGGCTCTGCCTCGACGCGGCGCTGGTGGGGGGCGCCACCAGTGCGGCCGAGGTGGTGGCGCGCTTCGGCAGCATCCGCGACGGGATGGCGGTGCTGGATTTCGGCGACAGCGAGATCGTCTTCCAGACCGTGACCGATCTCGACCTGCTGGTGCACAGCATCGTGCTGGTCTGAGGGGGCTCGCCCTGCCCCACCACTGCCCTGCCCCGTCGGGGCGGGTGTTTCGCGCGCGAAACTTTCGCAAGGGTTAACGCCCCGCCCGGCGCGGTGACGGGGTCTCAACCGCTTTTCCCGACCCTGCCCCGGCAAGACCTCCCTGCGGGGCCGCCCGGCGCGGCCGTCCCGACAGGACCGTCACGACAGACCGGGAGACCGCCGCAATGCCCGACACCCTGCCCAATCTGGGCCTGCCGCTGCTGGTGCCCTCGCAGGCCCAGAAGACGGTGACCCACAACGAAGCCCTGCTGATCCTCGACAGCCTCGTGCAGCTCGCGGTGCTCGACCGCGACCGGACCGAGCCCCCGGGCCTGCCTGCCCCCGGCGACCGCCACATCGTGGCCGCGCCCGCGGCGGCCGAGTGGTCCGGGCACGACCACAGCATCGCCACCATGACCGAGAGCGGCTGGCGCTACGACCTGCCCGCCCCGGGCTGGATCGGCTACGACCGCGACGCCGGCGCGCTGGTGCTCTTCGACGGCACCGGCTGGGGGCCGCTGCCCCGGCCCGGGCTCACCGCCACCCGCGGCGGCACCGGCGTGAACCCCAGCCCCGACAGCGGCGCCCGGCTCGCGGTCGCCGCCGATGCCAGCCGCTTCAGCCATGACGGCAGCGACCACCGGCTCAGGATCAACAAGGCGGCGCCGGCGGACACCGCCAGCGTGGTGCTGCAGAGCGGCTGGTCGGGCCGGGCCGAGATCGGGCTGGCCGGAGATGACGACCTGTCGCTGAAGGTGAGCCCCGACGGCACCGCCTGGACCGAGGCGCTGCGGCTCGACGCCGCCAGCGGCCATGCCACCGGCGCGGCGATCCAGCAGAGCGCCACCGACACCACCGCGGGCCGGCTGATGCGGGCGGACTGGGGCTATGGCCCCGGCAACCTGCTGGGCCCGGTGGGCGAGAGCGCCGGCATTCCCACCGGCGCGGTGATCGAACACGGCAGCAACGCCGACGGCGATTACGTCCGCTATGCCGACGGCACCCAGATCTGCACCCGCACCCTGACGGGCATCGCGGTCGGCAGCGCCTATGGCAGCCTGTTCCGCAGCGCCGTGCTCACCGCCAGCTACGCCGCGCCCTTCGTCACCCGGCCAACGTGCGCTCGTCGAGCCCCACGCAATGGGGCTGCGCGCTGTGGTCGACCGAGGCCCGCAGCAGCGAGACCGCCGAGCTCATCGCCATCGGGCGCTGGTACTGAGGACAGGGTCCGACAGGCCGGGCGCTCAGCCGCCCCCGACCCGGGTCCGGACGTAGCCGAGAAAGGCGGCGCCCGGGTTGCGCAGGACAGGGCGACCGCTGCGACGCCAGTAGTCCTGCCAGTCGGCCTCGAGCGCGTAGACGTCGCGGCCCGGGGCCAGCTCGCGGGCGCGGTCCAGCACGTCCGGCGACAGCGCCGGGCCGCGCGGGCCGTCGTCCACCACCCCCTTCTGGGTGAAGCGGATGAGATCGCCCGGCTCCTCGGTCATGTCGTAATCGGGCAGGTGGCCGGCGGCGATCATGTCGCGCAGCATCTTGCGGAACACCCGCCGCGGGCTGGCCGAGCCCGACTTCTTCAGCAGCGTGTCGACCGAGACCGTCCAGGCCGGCTGGCGGCCGCAATGCTTGCGGGCGAGCTCGTAGATCCGGCGCTCGAGCGGCTTGCGCAGGCGGAAGTAATCGCGCGAGAGCGTCAGCACCGACTTCGCCATCACCGCCCGGAACAGCCATTCCGACAGGGTGACCGCCACGCTGATCATCCGCCCGCCCCGCGAGCGGCGCACGATCTCCCAGCTCTCGATCAGGCCGAAGCCGCGGGTGACCTCGATCTCGCCGGTGGCGATGTTGGTGGTGATGCGGGTGCCCGCCAGCCGCTCGAAAGCGTCGCGCAGCCGCTTGTAGCCGTCGCCGCTGGTCTCGCGGTTGCTGGCGACCAGCAGATCGTGGGCGCGCAGGTGCAGGGTCCGGCTGACCGCGCGGCCGGCGTTGATCGCCGCCATCAGCTGGCTGACGCAATAGATCAGGATGTCCTTGTCGTGGATCGTCGCGAGCCCCCGCACCGAGGGGGTCACGGTCATCTGCACGCCGTTGTGCTCGTACTCGAGGATGCGCCGGTCGGGCCGCGTCGACAGCGAGAACACCGGGTGCTCCATGGTCGCGAGGTCGTCCTTGGGCAGGGCGTCGAAGATGTCGCAGAGAAAGAAATCCGCGGTGGGATAGCGGTCGGGGAGCAACCCCGGACCGGCTGGCTGTACCGTGCCCTGTGCCATGACTGTCCTGTCCGTATCGTGACGGCCTGCCCGAGCCGCTGTCCCGCCTGTCGCGGGAATCGTGTTTTCATTTACACCAAGGGTAGATTTATCCACAGCCCCCGTCCAGCCCCGCCCCCGCCGCGATCGTGGGATCGGAGTCGCTTTGGCGTGGGATCGGAATCGCCCTATCGTGGGTTCAGAGTCGCATGGGTCGGTCGAGGCGCGCAAAAACCCTGAAATTGCGGCAGGTTAGCGACAGCGCCCCGGTCCCGTAACCATATATCTAACAGAAAAATAACTTGGGGATGGATCGGGCACGTGGCAGGTTGCCTTGAAAACCAAGGGATTTTCCGAAGAAAACACGCACTTGTTCGCAAAACGCTTCCATGTGCCGCTTTTCTTGGTACACTTAGAAAAACACAGCACATCGAGCAGTTTCCGTGACCGAAGACACCCTTCCCCCCTATTTCCGGATCAACCCGGACAAGGCGCTGGCAGAACTGCCGCCGCAGATCGGCACCGCCGAGTTCCAGGCCATCGCCGAGGCCTGCGGCAAGGGCCGCCAGGACCTCGCCTCGCGCGGCATGGACGAGAACGGCCAGAAGACGCTGCGGCTGTTCTCGACCTGGGAGATCACCCGCTACCTGATCCCCGTGGCGCAGGCACATTTCCGCCGGGTGCTGAGACAGAACCCCGAGCTGCCGCAGGGCCGGTCCTCGAGCTCGGGCAGCGCCAAGTGGTTCACCTTCGACGAGGTGCTGCGGCTCCGGGCGCATTTCGCCTCCGAGGGATCCAAGGCCAAGGAATACGCCCCCTACCGCCCCGAGGGCCTGCCCGCCAAGATCGTGGCCGTGGCCAACTTCAAGGGCGGCGTCGGCAAGACCTCGACCGCGGCGCATCTGGCGATGTCGGCGGCGCTCGACGGCTACAAGGTGCTGATGCTCGACCTCGACAGCCAGGGCTCGATGACCTCGATCTTCGGCGGCAAGGTGGCGGACGAATGGCAGACGGCCTTCCCGCTCATCGCCCGGCATTACGCGCTGCACCTGCGGCAGGTGAACCAGCGGCGCATGGACCGGGGCGAGGCGCCGCTGGCGCTCGACGAGACGCTGTCCGAGGCGCTGACCCTCGGCACCCGCGATCTCGTGCAGAAGACCCACTGGCCCAACATCGACCTCCTGGGCGCGCAGCTCAACCTCTACTGGGCCGAGTTCCAGATCCCGGTCTGGCGCATCCAGGGCCAGGGCTGGAAGCTCTGGGACGCGCTCACCGACATGCTCGAGGCGGACGGCATCCTCGACGAGTACGACCTCGTCTTCATCGACACCCCCCCGGCGCTCGGCTACCTGACGATCAACGGGCTGGCGGCGGCGGACATCCTGCTGGTGCCGCTCGGGGCGAGCTTCCTCGAGTTCGACTCGACGGGGCGTTTCTTCGACATGCTGCACTCGACCTTCGCCTCGATCGAGGAGAGCGAGAACATGGCCGCCCGGGCGCTGGGGCGCACCGAGATGGCCTTCGAGTGGGACGCGGTGCAGGCGGTGGTCACCCGCTACGACGACGCCCAGCAGGCCGAGCTGGCGGGGCTGATCCAGGCCTATCTCGGGCGCACGCTGTCGCCCCACCGGCAGGATTTCACCGCGCTCATCGGGCAGGCGGGCGAGCAGGTGAACGGCATCTACGAGGCCGATTACCGCGACTTCAACCGTATGACCTATGCCCGCGGGCGCGAGACCTTCGACAAGACCTACGCGGCCTTCAAGACGCTGCTGCTCGGGGCCTGGCGCCGCGACGAGCTGGCCGAGGCCCAGGCGGCGGAGTGAGGAGAGAGACATGGCCAAGCGCAAGCGACTGACCCCGGCGAGCCCGGATTTCCTCGGCGGCTCCCCTGCCCCGACCGCGTCCCCGGAGGCTTCCCCCACGCCCGCCCCTGCCCCCTCTGGCGGGCCCTCCCCGACGCGGCCGTCGCTGTCGGCGGCGTCGAGCCCGCCGATCGCGCAGGTGGCCGGCGGGGCCGCCCGCAACGCCGCCTTCGAGGAGGTGACCGCGCTGATCACCGAGGCCCGCCGCGAGGGCCGGCTGATCCAGCCGCTGCCGCTTTCCGAGATCGACCCGGGCTACCTGGTGCGCGACCGCCTCTCGGTGCCCGAGGAGGACCAGCAGTCCCTGCGCGAGAGCCTGCGCGCCCGCGGCCAGCAGATGGCCATCGAGGTGGTGGATCTCGGCGAGGGCCGCGAGCCCCGCTACGGGCTGATCTCGGGCTGGCGGCGGCTGTCGTCGCTGCGCGCGCTCTTCGACGAGACCGGCGAGGCGCGGTTCTCGACCGTGCTGGCCCGCATCCGGCCGCCGCAGGCGGCGGGCGAGGCCTATGTCTCGATGGTTGAGGAGAACGAGATCCGGCTCGGGCTCAGCTACTACGAGCGCGCCCGCATCGCCACCAAGGCGGTCGAGGCTGGGGCCTTCGAGCATGACGAGGCGGCGCTCTCGGCGCTCTACGCCTCGGCCTCGCGGCCGCGCCGGTCGAAGATCCGCAGCTTCGCCGAACTGGTGCGCCGGCTCGACGCGCTGCTGCGCTTCCCGGCCTCGCTGGGCGAGCGCATCGGGCTCGAGATGGCCAAGGCGCTGCGCGAGGATCCGGGCTTCGAGGCGCGGCTGGCGGCGGCGCTCGACAAGGCCGCGCCCGAGAGCGCCGAGGCCGAGCAGGAGGCCATCCGCAAGGCGCTGAAGACCCCCGCCGTTTCGCGCGCGAAACGCCCCGAGGCGCCGAAACAGGGTCGCATCTCGGGTCCGGTCGAACTGCACTGGCAGGAGGACCGCGGCGAGATCGTGCTCTCGGGCGCCGGTGTCACCGAAGAGCTGCGGCAGCGGCTCGAGGCCTGGCTGGCCGGGAAATAGGCCCTATCTTGGGGAATGTTTCGCGCGCGAAACGCCCCTTCCCCGACACCCGATCCCGGAAAGACGGCCCCGTTCATGAGTGACAGCGTTGATGGCCTGACGGTCGCGATCTCGGCCATGACCGACCGCCGCGCGGGGCTGGTGCTGCCGCCGCCCTGCCCCGGCCTGCGCTACCTGCTGCTGGTGCAGGAGGCGCGCGGCCCGGCGGATGCGGGCTTTGCGCCGGAGCTGCTCGCGCGGGACGACCTGCGCATCGTGCCGCTGCCGGGGCGCGGGCTCTCGAACAGCCGCAACGCCGCGCTCGAGCTTGCCGAGGATCCCTATCTCGCCTTCTCCGACGACGACCTCGTGCTCGAACCGCGCGGGCTGCTGCTGCTGCGCGACGTGCTGCGCGGCGACGACCGGCTCGACCTCGTGGCCGGCTGGCGGCGCGAGACCCTGCCGCCGCGCGGCCACCGCCGCCACGTGCTGCACCGGCTCAGCCTCTACAACAGCGGCCGGGTCTGCGCGCCCGAGTTCATGGTCCGCCGCGCCGCGGTGCGCCGGCGGGGGGTGCGCTTCGATCCGGGCTTCGGCGTCGGCGCGCCGCTGCCCACGGGCGAGGATTACATCTTCGTCACCGACCTGCTGAAGGCCGGCGCGCGCGGCCTGTCGCTGCCCGTCGTGGCGGGCAGCCATCCGCACCCCAGCACCGGCGACGACTGGCGCGACCCGGAGCTGATGCAGGCCCGCCGCGCGGTGCTGCTGCGGGTCTTCGGCTGGCGCGCGGCGGCGATCCTGCCGCTCTACGCCTGGCGCCACCGGCACCGTTTTGCCTCGCCGCGGGCGGCGCTGGCCTTCGTGTTCGGCGGGCCCGCCCCGGCGGCGGCTTGAATTACCCGCCGGGATGTGACACCTGAAATCGCCCGCAAAGAGGTTCGAAGACGAATGCTGAGCAGCCTATTCCGGCGGACCACGGACCGCCTCGTCCCCCTGAGTGACCGTCACGTCATCTGGCTGCCCGAACACCGGCTGGCCTACCTGCGGGTGCCCAAGGCGGCGAACTCCTCGATCCGCGCGGCGCTCGCGCGGCGCTTCGCCCTGCCCCGCATCGAGGGCATGTCGGCGGCCAACGACCGCTACTGGGTGCAGCTCGACAACAGCCACGCGCGGATCATGTCGCCGGGCACCTTCCAGCACACCGCCGGCACCCGCGACGCCTGGATCTTCAGCTTCGTCCGCCACCCGGTGGCGCGGCTCTACTCGTGCTGGAACAACAAGCTCATCGAGAACGAGGAACTGACCCGGGGCTTCGTCGACATGGGGCTGGTCCGGGGCATGGACTTTGCCGATTTCGTCGCCCGCGTGGCCGAGCTGCCGGACGAGCGCTGCGACATCCACGTGCGCTCGCAGGCCTCGATCCTGCTGCACAACGGCCGGCTGATGCCGGATTTCGTCGGCCGGGTCGAACACACCGACACCGACTGGGAGCACGTGCGCTACGAGGTGCAGATGCGCTGCGGCCGCGACCTGGGCGAGCTGCCGCAGAAGAACGTGCGCGGCGGCGCCGGCGAGGATGCCAACGGCGAGCTGACGCCTGCGGTCGAGGCGCTGATCCGCCGCCGCTTTGCGCAGGATTTCGAGCTCTTCTACCCGGAGTGACGGGGAACCGCCCCGCGGCGCTCGGGGTGGATGACTCGCAGGCAGTGGACTGTTATCGTCCGTGCAGGGCAGGTTTGTTCATTGTCTGGAGGGTATTTTTTTGTTGATTGAAGCAACGCGCTTGCCGGGGGTGGTTATTGTCACGCCCAACCGGTTCGGAGACGCGCGCGGACATTTTTCCGAAGTCTGGAACCGTGACACCCTGAGGGGGCACGCCATCGATATCGAGTTCGTTCAGGACAACCAGTCGCTCAGCCGCGATGTGGGCGTGGTCCGGGGGCTGCATTGCCAGGCCCCGCCGCGCGCGCAGGACAAGCTGGTGCGCGTGGCGCAGGGCGCCATCTTCGACGTGGCGGTGGATGTGCGCCGCGACTCCGAAACCTACGGCCAGTGGGTGGGCGTGGAGCTCTCGGCCGAGAACGGCCGCCAGCTGCTGGTGCCCAGGGGCTTCCTGCACGGCTTCGTCACCCGCGAGCCCGACACGCTGGTGATCTACAAGTGCTCGGACAGCTACGCGCCCGACACCGAGCGTCCGGTGTTCTGGGCGGACCCGGATCTTGCCATCGACTGGGGCATCGACCCGGCGCAGGCGATCCTCTCGGCCAAGGACGCCGAGGCCCCGGCGTTCGCCGCGTTCGAGACGCCTTTCGACGAGCAGGAGCTGAGCTGACATGCGCATTCTCGTAACCGGCGGGGCCGGGTTCATCGGCTCGGCGGTGGTGCGCCGTGCCGTCGCCGACGGCCACGAGGTGATCAACCTCGACGCCCTGACCTACGCCGCCTGTCTCGACAACGTGGCCCCGGTGGCGGATGCCCCGGGCTATGCCTTCGAGCGGGCCGACATCCGCGACCGCGAGGCGCTCGACCGGATCTTCGCCACCCACCGCCCCGAGGCGGTGCTGCATCTTGCCGCCGAAAGCCACGTGGACCGCTCGATCGACGGGCCCGGGGCCTTCATCGACACCAATGTCACCGGCACCTACACGCTGCTGCAGGCAGCGCGGGCCTTCTGGGAGGCGCAGGGCAGGCCCGAGAGCTTCCGCTTCCACCATGTCTCGACCGACGAGGTCTTCGGCACGCTGCCCGGCGGGGCGGGGGCGCCCGAGCGCTTCACCGAAGACACGCCCTATGCGCCGAACAGTCCCTATTCCGCCTCGAAAGCGGCCTCGGACCATCTCGTTCGGGCCTGGCACGAGACCTATGGCCTGCCGGTGGTGCTGACCAACTGCTCGAACAACTACGGCCCCTACCACTTCCCCGAAAAGCTCATCCCGGTGGTGATCCTGAACGCGCTCGCGGGCAAGCCCATCCCGATCTACGGCAAGGGCGAGAACGTCCGCGACTGGCTCTATGTCGAGGATCACGCGGTGGCGCTGCTGACGGTGCTCACCACCGGCAAGGTGGGCCGGAGCTACAACATCGGCGGCGACGCCGAGCGCAGCAACCTCGACCTCGTGCGGACGATCTGCGCCGTGCTCGACCGGCTGGCGCCGGGCGAGGCGCCCTATGCCGGGCTCATCACCTTCGTGACCGACCGCCCCGGCCACGACCTGCGCTATGCCATCGACCCGACCCGGATCCGCGACGAGCTGGGCTGGCGGCCTTCGGTGACGCTCGAGCAGGGGCTCGAACGCACCGTGCAATGGTATCTCGACAACCGCGACTGGTGGCAGGCGCTGCAGGCCCGCGAGGGTGTCGGCCAGCGCCTGGGCCTGAAGACGGTGGGGGGCGCGGCATGACGGTGCTGGTGCTGGGCCGCAGCGGGCAGGTGGCCCGCGAGCTGGCCGCCCTGCCGGGGATGCGCTGCTTGGGGCGCGAGGCGATGGACCTGCGCGACCCGCAGGCCTGCGCCGCGGCGCTGCGCGACATTCCCTGCACCGCGGTGATCAACGCCGCCGCCTGGACGGCGGTGGACAAGGCCGAGAGCGAGGAGGCCGAGGCGCATCTGCTCAACGCCGAGGCGCCGGGCGTCATGGCCCGCGCCGCCGCCGAGCTGGGGCTGCCCTTCGTGCAGATCTCGACCGACTACGTCTTCGACGGGGCCGGAACAGAGCCGCATACGCCCGACGACCCCGTGGCGCCGCCAAACGCCTACGGCCGCACCAAGCTGGCCGGTGAAGAGGCGGTGGCCGGGGCAGGGGGCGCCCATGCCATCCTGCGCACCAGCTGGGTGTTCTCGGCCCATGGCGCGAACTTCCCCCGCACCATGCTGCGGCTCGGACGCGAGCGCGACAGGCTCACCATCGTCGCCGACCAGGTGGGCGGGCCGACCTTCGCGGGCGACATCGCGCGGGCCTGTGCCGCCATCGCGGCGCAGCTGCAAACCAGACCCGAAGACAGCGGGCTCTCTCACTACCGCGGCGCTCCCGACGTCAGCTGGGCGGATTTCGCGCGCGAGATCTTTGCCCGGGCCGGCATCTCCTGCGCCGTCGAGGACATTCCCACCAGCGCCTATCCGACCCCGGCGGTGCGTCCGCTCAATTCACGGCTCGACTGTTCCGCCACGAAACGTATCTTCGGCCTCGACAGGCCCGACTGGAAGGCGGGGCTCGCCACCATGCTGCAACAGATCGCAGAGGAGGAAAGCCGATGACGGCGCGCAAGGGGATCATTCTGGCCGGCGGCACCGGATCGCGGCTGTTCCCGATCACGGTGGCGGTGTCCAAGCAGCTGATGCCGGTCTACGACAAGCCGATGATCTACTACCCGCTGAGCGTGCTGATGCTGGCGGGCATCCGCGAGATCGCGGTGATCACCACGCCGCAGGACGCCGCCCAGTTCCAGCGCGCGCTGGGGGACGGCAGCCAGTGGGGGCTCTCGCTCAGCTACATCGCGCAGCCCAGGCCCGAGGGTCTGGCGCAGGCCTACCTGCTGGCCGAGCCGTTCCTCGACGGCGCGCCGTCCTGCATGGTGCTCGGCGACAACATCTTCTTCGGTCACGGCCTGCCCGAGCTGCTGGCGGCGGCGGATGGGCGCGAGACCGGCGGCACGGTCTTCGGCTACCACGTCTCGGATCCGCAGCGGTACGGCGTGGTGGCGATGGACGCCGACGGCCGGGCGACCCGGATTGTCGAGAAGCCCGAGATGCCGCCCTCGAACTTCGCGGTGACCGGGCTTTACTTCCTCGACGGCTCGGCGCCGGACCGGGCGCGCGACATCACCCCCAGCGCCCGCGGCGAGCTCGAGATCACCGACCTGCTGACCACCTATCTCGACGAGGGGGCGCTGCAGGTCGAGCGCATGGGCCGCGGCTTCGCCTGGCTCGACACCGGCACGCACGAGAGCCTGCTCGACGCTGGCAACTTCGTGCGCACGCTGCAGAACCGGCAGGCGATGCAGACCGGCTGCCTCGAAGAGATCGCCTACGGGCGCGGCTGGATCGACCGGGCGGGGCTCGAACGCGGCGCCGAGGCCATGGGCAAGAGCACCTACGGGCGCTACCTGCGCGAGCTGCTGGCCGAGGATGCCGGAGGGGGGCAGGGCGCCTGACCATGTCCCCCCGGAACGACCCGCCGCAGGTCTCGGTCATCCTGCCGGCCTACAATGCCGAGGCCTTCCTGTCGCGCGCCGTGGAATCGGTGCGCAACCAGAGCTTCCCGGACTGGGAACTGCTGGTGGTCGACGACGGCTCGCGCGACGGCACCGCGGCGCTGGCCGAGGCCGCGGCGGCCTCGGACCCGCGCATCCGGGCGGTGATCTCGCCGCGAAACGCCGGGGCGGCGGCGGCCCGCAACCGCGGGCTGGCAGAGGCGCGCGGGCGCTACATCGCCTATCTCGACGCCGATGACGAATGGCTGCCCGAGAAGCTCTCGGAGCAGCTCGCCCACCTGCAGGCGACCGGCGCGAGCTTCGGCTACTGCGGCTTCTGGCGGATCATCCGCGGCCAGCGCCGGCGCATCCACGTGCCGGCGCAGGTGACCCGGGCGGAACTGCTCTACGGCAATGTCATCGGCTGCTTCACCGCGATCTACGACAGCTCGGTGCTGGGCAAGGTGGCGATGCCGGACTTTCCGCTGTCGCACGACTACGCGCTCTGGCTCGACCTGCTCGAACGCGGGCCGGCGGTGGGCATCGACCGACCGCTGGCGATCTACCACCGGCAGGAGCGCTCGCTGTCGTCGAATCCGTGGCGCTCGGCCCGGGGCACCTGGGAGGTGTTCCGCGACCACCTGCAGCTGTCACGGGGGCAGGCGGCGCTCTGTCTCGGCAGCCACCTGGCGCGACGCGTGCTGCGCGGCTGAGGGCCGGCAGGGCGCGTTCGGGCCTGTTCAGGGTCGAAAGGCGCGCCCGGGACACCTGGACGCGCGGGCCGTGTCAGGAGCGCAGCTTCTTCCAGAACGAGGGACGGCCGCTGCCGTTCGGCGGGTTGCGCCGGGCGCTGCCCTTCTTCTCGCGCACCGCCGCCTCGTGCAGCGGGCGGATGCGGTCGCTGCGCTCGCGGTAGCGCCCGCCGCTCTCCTTTTCGGCGGTCTCGACTATCTTCATGTGCCGGCTCGAGGTCGGCGTGTTTTCCAGTGCCTGGTACGAGATCTCGAAGGCCTCGGCGGCCTGGCCCTCGGCCAGCAGCCGCTCGGCCTTGTCGAGCGCGCGCGCGCCCCTGGCTTGCGGGGCCGGTGCGGCGGCGGGCCGGTGCGGGGCGGGTTTCGGCGGCGATTTCGGTGCCGGTGCCGCGGTCGGGGTCACCGGTGCTGCCGCCGCCTGCGCTGGGGCGGGGGTCGGCGCCGAGGCCGCGGGCGCCGGGACTTGCCCGGTGGCGGCAAGCGCCGCCTCGTGCAGCGGGCGGATCTCGTCGTACTGGTGCCGGTAGAGCCCGCCCAGCGTCTCGCTGGCGGCGCGCAGCACCTTCATGTGCCGGGTCGATCCGGGGGTCTTCCGCAGCGCCTTGAAGGAGATGAAGAAGGCCTCGGTGGCCTCGCCCTCGGCCAGCAGGCGCTCGGCCTTGTCGAGCGGGCGCTCGGCGGGCCGGGCCGCGGGCGCCGGGGCGCTGACCGTCACCGGCGCCGGGATCTGCACCTCGGGGTAGAGCCTCGAGGCCTCGACCCGCCGGCCGCGGATCGCGCATTGCCGGAAGCTCGCGTGGTCGAGCGCGTCCAGCTTGGCGATGCGGGCGCGGGCGGCGCTCTCGATCGGGTCCTCGGGCTCTTCCGGCAGGGCCAGCAGCGCGGTCTTCTCGGCCTGGGTGCGGGCCAGCAGCTTGGGCTGCATTCCGGCGGAGAGCAGGTCGATCTTGGCCTGCAGGGTCTCGAGCGGCAGCTCGGCGCGGCGGCTGGCGATCTCGGGGAAGCCGTAGTGGATCAGCGCCGCGGGCACGCGGTTGCTGTTCTCGTAGGGCTTCAGCCGCTGCAGGAAGGGCAGGGTGTCGTAGCTGTAGGCCTCGATGCCGAACATCTCGCGCGCGGTGGCGAGCCCGGTGGAGAACACCGAGGCGATGAAGGCCGGCCGGTAGTGCATCAGGAATTCCTCCATCAGCGGGCCGGTGTCGAGGATGCGCAGGTTGAAGTCGCGCAGCCTGGGCGAGGTCTTGAGTGCATGCAGCAGCCCGGTCGAGAAGGTCGGGTGCGGCTTGAAGAAGACGGTGTCGCCGTTGCCCTTGTTGAGCAGGCTGCAGATGTTCAGCGCCTGCGCGTAGAGCTCGACCTCTTCCTCTGGGGTGCAGAGGTTCAGCCCCGAGAGATACTGTCCGAGGAACACCGGCGCGCCGTCGAGCCCCTCGGCACCCAGATCGGCCTTCGTGACGGTGCTGAGCGCCTCGAG